>DATDDC010000127.1:0-7770 GCA_036523995.1 Anaeromyxobacter sp. | reverse complement strand
GTGATCCGCGAGCGTCTTGATGCGGAGCGCGGTCATGGTGCCGTCCCTCTTCGCGCCCAGCTCCGCCGAGATGTGGTAGTCGCGCGCGAAGGAGTCCGCCTGGAGGTTCTCCATGCGGTCCTCGATCCACTTCACCGGCTTGCCGATGACGACCGAGGCGGCCACGGCGATGACGTAGCCGGGGTAGACCGGCACCTTCCCGCCGAAGCCGCCGCCGATGTCGGGCGACACGATGCGGATCTTCTCCTCGGAGAGGCCGACGTGGCCCGCCACGAGCGCGAACACCGTGCGGATGGCGTGCGGCGCCTGGGTGGTCATGTAGACCGTGAGCTTCCCCTGCGCCTTGTCGAAGTCGGCGACGCAGCCGCAGGTCTCGATGGAGGCGACGTGGATGCGGGGCAGGTAGATGTCCTGCTTCACGACCACGTCCGACCTCGAGAGCTCCGCCTCGACCTTCTTCCGGTCGCCCGCCTCCCAGTGGAAGATGCGGTTGTCCTTCTTGTCCTTCTTGTCGGTGCGCAGGACGGGCGCGCCGGGCTCGATGGCCTTGAAGGGATCGACCACGACCGGCAGCTGCTCGTAGTCGACCTCCACCGCCTCGACGCCGTCCGCGGCCGCGTAGCGGTCGGTGGCGATGACGGCCGCCACCTCCTGCGCCTGGTACATCACCTTCTCCGTCGGCAGCACCATCTGCGTGTCCGACATGAGCGTCGGCATCCAGTGCAGGTTGAACTTGGCGAGGGTCTCGCCGGTGATCACGGCGAGGACGCCGGGCACCTTCAGGGCCTTCGTCGTGTCGATCGACTTCAGCTTGGCGTGGGCGAAGGGGCTCCGGACGATGTCCATGTAGAGCATCCCGGGGAGCTGGATGTCGTCCACGTAGCGGCCCTGGCCGCGGATGAAGCGCGGATCCTCCTTGCGCTTCATCGAGTGGCCCATGCCGCCGATCTCGGGAGAGGTTCGAGGTGCCATGGCTCACTCCTTGCGAAGCTTGTCGGCCGCGTACTGCACGGCCTTGACGATGTTCACGTAGCCGGTGCACCGGCACAGGTTCCCGGAGATGGCCTGGCGGATCTCCGGCTCGCTCGGGCTCCTGTTCCGCTGGAGGAGCGCGAAGGACGTCATCATCATGCCCGGCGTGCAGTAGCCGCACTGCAGCCCGTGCATCTCCCAGAAGCCCTCCTGGAGCGGGTGGAGCTTCCCGTCCTTCTCGAGCCCCTCCACCGTCATCACCTGGCGGCCGTCGGCCTGGACCGCGAGGACGGTGCAGGACTTCACCGGGGTGCCGTCGAGGAGGATGGTGCAGGCGCCGCAGTGCGTGGTGTCGCAGCCGATGTGCGTCCCGGTGAGGCGGAGCACGTCGCGCAGCAGGTGGACGAGGAGGAGCCGGGAGTCGACCTCGGCCTGGTGCGCGGCCCCATTCACGATCAGTGTGATACTGTGCTTGGACATGGCTAGCGCCCTCCCGCCGCGCGCTGGGCGGCCCTGCGGAGCGCACGCGCCGTGAGCACGCGCGCCATCTCGCGCTTGTACTCGACCGTGCCGCGGCGATCGGCGGTCGGGTTCGCGGCCTTGGCCGCGAGCCGCGCCGCCTCCGCCACGGCCGCGTCGTCGAGCTTCTTCCCGGCGAGGTAGCGCTCGGCGTCCTTCGCCTTCACCGGCGTGGGCCCGGCGTTCGTGAGCGCGATGCCCACGCGCTCCACCTCCCCCTTCGCCGAGAGCGTGAGCTGGACGGCGGCGGCGGCGGTGGCGAAGTCGCCCACCTTCCGCTCCAGCTTCTCGTAGGCGCCGCCGCTGCGGGGCGCGGCCTTCGGCACGCGGATCTCGGTCAGGATCTCGTCGGGCGCGAGGGCGGTCGTGAAGAGGCCGGTGAAGAGGTCGTCGATGGCGATCTCGCGCTGGCCCTTGGGCCCCGTGGCGACGACGCGCGCGCCGAGCGCGATCATGGCGGCGGGGTGATCGTTCGCCGGATCGCCGTGGGCGAGGTTCCCGCCCACCGTGGCGAGGTTCCGCACGATGGGATCGGCGATCACCGCGGCGGTGTCCGCGAGGAGCGGATAGCGGGAGCGGACGATCTCCGAGCGCTCCAGCGCCGCCTCGCGCGTGCGGCCGCCGATGGCGAGGACGCCGTCCTTCTCCTCGACGTACTCGAGGCCGGGGATCTTGCCGATGTCGACGAGGTGCGCGGGCTGGGCGAGCCGGAGCTTCAGCATGGGCAGGAGGCTCTGTCCGCCGGACAGCACCTTCGCCTCGTCGCCGTAGCGCCCGAGGAGCTCTATCGCCTCGCGGAGCGTCTGCGGCGCGTGGTAGTCGAACGAGGGAGGGATCATTCGCGTTCTCCTTTCATGCCGAGAGGTGGGGAAGGAGCGCCTCGAGCGAGGCGAGGTCGTGCGCGGGCAGGAGCTCGTCCACGAACGGCAGGGCCGCCGCCATGCCGCGGGCGGTCGGCTCGTAGCGGGGATCGCCGAGGAGCGGGTTCAGCCAGAGTACCTTCCGCGCCCGCGCCTTCACGGCGCGGAGCGCGTCGGCGAGGACGGCCGGGTCGCCGCGGTCGAGCCCGTCGGAGAGGACGACGACCACCGTCCTCCCGTCGACCCGGACGCCGAGGTGGTCCGCGACGAACCGCGTCAGGCAGTCGCCGATGCGCGTCCCGCCCGACCAGTCCGGGACCGACGCCGCGAGGTGATCGAGCGTGCGGCCCACCTCGCCGCGGGCGAGCCAGGGCGTGAGCCGCACGAGCTCGGTGTTGAAGGCGAACACCTCGGTGGAGCGCGCCGCCCTCCGCAGCGACAGGACGAAGGCGAGGAGGAAGCGCGCGTGCGCGTCCATGGAGCCGCTCGTGTCGCAGAGGAAGACGAGGCGCGGCTCCTCGAGGGCGCGGTCGCGGCGGGCGAGGGAGAGGAGCTCGCCTCCGGTGGCGACGGCGCGGCGCAGGCTTCGCCTCGGATCCGGGACGCCCCGGCCGCGCGAGGGGACGAGGCGGCGGCTCCGCCGCGTGGCGAGCCTCAGGGCGAGCCGCGCCAGGAGGCGCTCCATCGCCGAGAGCTCGGCCGCGCTGCACTCCTCGAAGGGCTTCCTGCGGAGGAGCGCCGCGGGGCTGAAGCCGGGCCGGGCCTCCTCGGGCGAGCTTTCGCCCTCCGGGGCCTCGTCCTCGCCCGTGCGCAGGCCCTCGCGCCGCTCGAGCGCGGAGCGCCCGGGGCGCTTCCCGTCGATCGAGGCCGTGGGGGACCCCGCGGCCGGGTTCGGCTGCGGAGGCCTGGCCGGCCAGAGGCCGTCCAGGACCGCGTCGAGCTCGCCCCATTCTCCGCGGCGGAGCTTGAGCGCGATGCGCAGGGCGCGGCGGGCGTCCTCGCGATCCGCCTCCCCCAGGCGCCCGAGCGCCAGGGCCGCGTCGACCTCGTCGCCCACGCCGACCGGGATCCCGCGCGCGCGCAGGGTGCGCCCGAGCAGGGCGACGCCGGAGGCGAGGGCGGCGGCGCTCACGGCGGACCGTCCTCGCGCGCCTCCGCGATCATCGGGGCGACCCCTTCGCGCGAGAGCTCCACGTAGTCGTGCCGGTCCTTGAGGAGGCAGCCCAGCGTCTCGCCCACGCTCTCGGCGTCGAGCCGCTCGCGGCGAAGCCGGACGAGCGCCTGCGCCCAGTCGATGGTCTCCGCCACGCCGGGGACCTTGGCGAGCCGCCGCCGGCGGAGCGCCTGCACGAAGCGGGCGACGTCGCGGCCCAGCTCCGCGCTCGCCTCCGGCACGCGGCGCGCGATGATCCGGACCTCCTTCTCGAGATCCGGATGCTCGATGTAGAGGTACAGGCAGCGGCGACGGAGCGCGTCGCCGATCTCGCGCGTGCGGTTCGACGTGAGGACGACGTACGGAACGTGCTCGGCGCGGAGGGTCCCGAGCTCCGGGATGGTCACCTGGTAGTCGGAGAGCAGCTCGAGCAGGAACGCCTCGAAGCCGTCGTCGGCCCGATCGATCTCGTCGACGAGGAGCACGGCCGGGCCCCCGCTGTGCGTGATGGCCCGCAGGAGCGGCCGCTCGAGGAGGTAGTCGCGGCCGAAGATGGTCTCCTCGGTCTCGGCCGCGTCCCGGCCCGCCTGCTCGGCGAGGCGCACGCGCAGCATCTGGCGCGGATAGTTCCACTCGTAGAGCGCCGTCGAGGCGTCGAGCCCCTCGTAGCACTGGAGGCGGATGAGCTCGGTCCCGAGGAGGCGCGCGAGGACCTTGGCGGTCTCGGTCTTCCCCACGCCGGCGTCGCCCTCGATGAGGAGCGGCTTGCGGAGATCCGTCGCGAGGAAGAGCGCCGTGGCGATGGAGGCGTCGGCGACGTAGCCGTGCCGCTCCAGCGCCTCGTACATCTCGCGGATCTCCGGCGTCAATGGGCGGCCCCCGCCTCGGCGATCCAGCGCTCGGGCGTCGCGAGGAAGCGCTCCCGGCAGCGCGCGTTGCAGAAGTAGAAGGTGCGGCCGCCGTGCTCGGCCACGTGGCGCGCCTTCGCCACGACCACGGTCATCCCGCAGATGGGATCGATCGCCGCGCCCTCGCCGGCGGCCGCGGCGACGGCCGCGGGCCGGGCGGCGACCTCGGGCCGCTCCGCCGCCCTGCGCCGGAGCTGGACGATCTCCGCGAGGACGCTGAGCGCGATCTCCTCGGGCAGCTTCGCGCCGATGTCGAGGCCGGCGGGGTTGCGCACCCGCGCCAGCGCCTCCGCCGAGACGCCGTGCGCGGCGACGGCGTCCCGGATCTCCGAGAAGCGCCGCCGGCTCGCCACGATGCCCAGGTACGCCGGCTCGAGCGCGAGGGCCGCCACGATGGCCTCGTCGTCGCGCTGGCCCATGGTGGCGACGACGCCGAAGACGTCCGCGGCGCGGGTGCGGGGGCTCGTGAGCGCGTCGTCCGCCGGCAGCTCGGCGAAGACCCGGTCCGCCGCGGGGAAGGCGGCGTGCTCGGCCTCGGGATCGACGACGTCGACCGCGTAGCCCATGGCCTTCGCGATGCCGCACAGCGCCTGGGCGGTGGGAGCCACGCCGAAGACGAGGAGGCGCGGCGCGGGACGCACCGGCTCGAGGTAGATGTCCACGGTCCCTCCGCTGTGGCAGGTCATGGGGTGGACGACGACCCCGGGCCGCCGGTCCCGGCCCGGGTCGGGCGAGAGCGAGATGAGCCGCGGCCGCCCCTCCGCCAGCGCCGCCTGAGCCTCGCGCCCGACCGTCGGCTGGATGCAGCTTCCGCCGAGCCAGCCGTGCACGACGCCGGCCCTCGTCACGAGGGCCATGTTCCCGGGCTGGGCCGAGCTGGCGGGCTCGCGGCGCACCACCACGGCGAAGACGAAGGGCTCGCCGCGCGCGGCGAGATCGGCGGCGAGCTGGAGCAGGTCGGCCCGCATCGCTCACCCCCTGACGCCGATCGGTCGGGGTTCGCTCGCGCACGCGCGGCGAGCGGGGGCACGCCGGGCCCCGCTCTCGCTCGCGGCGCGGAGGAGCAGCTCGTCTTCGCGACACTGCCTCAAGGCGCCTCACGGACGCCGCGGCACCGGGCGAGCGCCCGGGCGCCTGCGAGCCTTCGGAAAGGTGTTCCAGGATCCATGCTTGGCGCGAGCCGGGCGCGCCGGTTCACGTGTGGGGCAGACCCAAGCCGGACGCGCGAAACGCCCTTTCGGGTTCGCGCCGGGTGGGAAGCGGCTTCGGGCCTAGACTCCTTCCGACGGCGGTGGCGCCGGGGACCAGGAGGTGAGCCGTGCTGTGCCAGGATCTGATGAAGTCCGAGGTGGAGTGCTTCCGCAGCGTCGACTCGGTGCAGGAGATCGCGCGCCGCATGCGGGACGTGAACGTGGGCTTCGTGCCCATCTGCGACGCCGACGGGCGGCCGCTGGGCACCCTCACCGACCGTGACATCGCCATCCGCGTCTGCGCGGAGGACCGCGTGGCGGCCCGCGTGCGCGCGGGCGAGGTGATGACGCGCGAGACCGTCACCTGCCGCGCGACGGAGGACGTGGAGAAGGCCGAGCGGCTCATGGCCGAGCACCACAAGTCGCGCATCATGGTGGTGAACGACGAGGGCCGGCTCGTGGGCGTCATCAGCCTCTCGGACGTCGCCGAGCAGGACGAGCGCCACGCGGTCGAGACGCTCCGCCGCGTCTCGGCGCGCGAGGCGCGCGTCCATTGAGCGGGGAGGCGCCGTCCCGGACCGCCCGGCCGCCCGCGGCGGACGAGTCGAGGCTCGCGAGGACGATCGCGACGGCCGTCCTCGGCGTCGACACGCTGTGGGGCGGGGACGTGATGAATCCGTCGGGGGCCGGGCGGTTCATCGCCGACTCCTGGTTCTCCGACGAGCCCCTCCCGCCCGCGTACACCCACCCCGCGGCCGCGAGGCTGCGCCAGGCGGGAGGCGTGGCCGCGAAGGCGCCGGACGCCGCCGCGGTGGACGCTTACCTCGCCGCGGTGGACGTGCCCGCCGCCGTCTCGGAGCTTCGCGCGCAGGGGCGCGCCATCGGAGGAGGGCGCGGCGCCTACCTCCAGGGCACGGCCGAGAGCCTCGAGGTCATGTGGGCGCTCGCGCAGGAGAGGCTGGGGCGCGCTCCGGCGGTGCCGTACGAGCGCTGCGTCCTCGCCTCCACGGGCAGGGAGCCCGAGCCCTCGCGCCCCGCCGAGCGGCGCCGGGCGGTCTCGGACCTCCTGGGGCGGGCCGGCCACCCCTCGCGCACGCCCGAGGAGCTGCTCGCCGCGGTGGACGCCTGGCGCGCGGCGCGGCTCGTGCCGCAGAAGGCCATCCGACAGCTCGGCGCCGCCTTCATCGCCGAGATGGAGGAGGGGACGCGGCGCCACGTGGTGCCGCACCTGCCCGCCTCGCTGCGCGAGGTCCCGCGCGCCAACATCCGCTTCCTCCCCATCGAGAACGCCTGGTTCTCCGGCTCCATGAACTACGTGGGCCGCGCCCGCCGGGCGGACGGCAGCCCCGAGTACGAGGCCACCTACGAGGTCAACGCCTCGCTGCAGATCTCCGTGCCCGAGTTCGCCCAGCTCGTCTCCCACGAGGTCGTGCCGGGGCACGTCACCAACTTCGCGCTGGCGCAGGCGCTCCACGTCCAGGGGAAGCTCGGCTTCGAGGCGACGGTCCTCACCATGAACACGCGCGGGGCGGCGCTCTCGGAGGGCATCGCCAACAACGCCATCCTCATGGCCCACGGCGTGCGGGAGGTCGACGAGCTCCCCGACGACGACCTGAAGCTGGGCGTGCTCCTCGGGCTCCTGCAGGACGACGCCAAGAACCAGTCCTCGTGGCTCACCTGGCGCGAAGGCCGGCCCCAGGCCGAGGTCGCGGCCGTCCTGCGGCGCGACTACCTGTGCTCGGAGGAGCGGGCCGAGAAGCTCTCCGGCGGCTGGGGGCGGCACCCGCTCACCGGCAGGATGTACCTGCCGGCCTACCGGGCCGGCACCGAGAAGGTCGCGGAGCTGCGGCGGCGTCACGGCGACGAGAAGGTGATCCCGGCGCTCTACTTCTGCCGGGGGATCGTGGACGTGGTCACGATCGACCGGGTGCTGTAGATCGCGTCCCGGTGACCCGGGTCGCGATCGCCGTCCTCGTCCTGTGCTTCGCCGGCTCGATCTGGCTGGGGGTCGACTGGTCCTCGCCCACCGCCCGGCAGCTCATCGACGCGGGCGGGAACTTCGGCCCGAAGCTCCTCGAGGGCGAGTGGTGGCGGCTCGTCACCGGGGCGCTCCTCCACGCGGGGCCCATTCACCTCCTGTTCAACGTCGCGGCGCTCTACTCCGCCGG
>DATDDC010000126.1:0-4453 GCA_036523995.1 Anaeromyxobacter sp. | reverse complement strand
GCCCGAGCCGGCTCACAGGCCGTCCGCCGCCGATCGCAGGGAAGCGGCGCGCACGGCGGCGGCCGAGCGCAAGGCGGAGGCCGCCCGCAGGGCGGAGGAGAAGAAGGCGGCGGCCGCGCGGAAGGCGGAGGCGGAGCGCGTCGCGAAGGCGGAGCGGAAGGCGGAGGCGGATCGCAAGGCCGAGGAGGCCCGCAATCTCGAGGCCGAGCGCAAGGCGGAGGCCGCGAGGAAGGCCGAGGCGGATCGCGTCGCGGCGGCCGCCCGGAAGGCGGAGGCGGACCGCAAGGCGGAGGCGGATCGCAAGGCCGAGGCGGAGCGAAGGGCCGAGGCGGAGCGCAAGGCCGAGGCCGACCGCAAGGCGCGCGCGGATCGCCGCGCCGCCTCGGCGGGCGGCGTCCCCTTCGAGCGCGAGGGAGCGGAGGCGCCGAAGTCGAAGCCCGCCGTCGATCCTGCGCTCGCCGAGGCGCTGAAGCGCAAGGAGGAGGCCGTCGCGCCCAAGTCCCGTCCCCTGCCCGAAGGGCTCGACCCGGCGGAGATGCAGGCGGTCATCCGCGCGAACCGGGGTCAGCTGGAGGTGTGCGTCGAGAGGGCGCTCGCCGATCCCGCCACCTCGGTCTACGCCGGCCGCAAGATCTCGCTCATCATCCTCGTCGCGCCGAACGGGAAGGCCGAGGCCGCCCTGGAGGATCCGGACCTCGACGCCTCGGCCTTCGGCACCTGCCTGCGCCGCGCCGCGGGTCGCATGACCTTCCCCGCCTTCCGGGGCGAGCCGGTCGGAGCGCGCATCCCGCTCGTCCTCGGGAAGGGGTGAGCGTCCGGCCGCGCCGGGGCCGCCCTCACCGCGCGAAGACCTCCGCCACCTTCGTGATGCGGACGGACTCGGGCCGGATCCCGAGCTTGACCGCCCCGATGCGCCGGTCCTCCTCGAGGAGCGCCGCCGGCTTCTCGGCGTCGTAGGTGACGCTCGACGGCGCATCCGAGAGGAGCGCGTCGGCGAGCGCCTTCGCGTCCTTCGTCACGAACACGAACGAGAGATCGCGAGCCGAGAGGTGCCGCCTCGCCGCCGCGTTCACCTCCTCGCGCGTGAGCTTCGCGAGCCCCGCGCGGACGTAGGCCGTGAACTCCGGGATGCCGTACCAGCGCGAGTCGAGGGCGTAGCCGACCTGCTGGTCCTGCCGTGCGGTCATGAGCGCCACGTTCTTCGCGAGGTAGGCGCGCGTGGCCTGGAACTCCTCCTCGGTGAGCCCCTCCTCGGCGAGCCGCCTCACGTCGTCGAGCGCGATGCGCATGGCCATGACGGCGTTCCTCGGCACCACCGGCCGGATCCAGACCTCGAAGAGCTGGGCGCGCCGGGCGAGGTTCGGCTCCGGGAAGAACTGGAACATGCCGCGCGGGAACGCCTCGATGTAGGCGAAGTCCCCGTAGTTCATCCCGCGGGCGTTTCGGATGCGCTCGTAGAGGTGCGCCTGGGAGGAGCGGTGCTCGCCGAGCCAGGAGCGCGCCAGCCAGAGCGGGAGGAAGTCGGGGTCGCCGCGGCGGGCGTCGATGGGAAGGCCGAAGGAGAGGGCGGTGGCCCGCGTCTCCTTCTCGACGATCTCGATCTCGAATCCCGCCGGGCGGCGCCCCTGGATCGGGATCGCCGCCGGCTTCCTTCCCTCGGGGAGCTTCCCGAGTTCCTGCCGCAGCCGCGGAAGGAGCGCCGCCGGTGCGGCGCCGCCGACGCCGACCACGACGCCGCCGCGGGTGTAGCGCTCCCGCACGAAGGCCTTCACGTCGTCGAGCGTGATGGCCCGGAGCCCCTCCACCGTGCCGATCGAGGGGTGCCCGTACGGCGTCCCGGCGAAGACGTTCGCCTGGAGCCGCTCCTTCGCGAGCTCCTCGTCGTTCGAGTCGCGGAGGTCCTGCACGAGCGCGTTCAGGTGCTCGTCGCGCAGGCGCCGGAAGTCCTCCTCGCGGAAGCCCGGTGCGACGAGCTGCGGCAGGGCCACGTCGGCGAACCGATCCCAGGAATCCGCCGGGAAGGTCCCCGTGAGCGTCGCCATCTCCCGGTCCACGCGGGCCGAGAACGACGCGGCCAGCGGGTGGAGGGCCTCGCGGATCTCGTCGAGCCGCATCGTCCGGGAGCCGGCGGCGGCGAGCATGTCCGCGGAGAGCGCCGCGAGCCCCTCCTTGCCCTGGGGATCCCGGGCGCTGCCCGCCTCGAAGAGGAGCTTCAGGGTGACGATGGGGAGCTTCGACGCCACCGGGACGACGGGGACGTCGGCGGGAGCGGGACGCGGCGCCAGCGCCTCCAGGGCGGGCGCGCTCTCCATGGCCGCCGGGAGCGGCTCCTTCGCGAGGGTGGTCACGACGAGGCCGGCGTCCTGGAAGAACGTCTTCGCCGCGGCGTGGAGATCGGCGGGCGCGAGGGAAGCCTCGGTCCGGAAGAGCCGGTTCACGGTATCGAAGGAGCGCTCGTGCACGGAGTAGCGGGCGACGACGGCGGCGACGGCGTCCGTCGAGTCGAGCCTCCTCGCGAAGGCGTTCCGGGCGTGCGCGACGGTGGCGGCGAGCTTCTTCGCGTCGGGCGGGGCGGCCCGGGCCGCGGCGAACGCCTTCAGGATCTCGTCGCGGACGCGGACGGCGTCCTCCGCCCGCTTCAGGCGGGCGGAGACGGTGGCGAGGCCCGGGTCGATGCTGGCTGCGTGATCCACGCCGAGCGCGTCCACCACCTGCTCCTCGAGCACGAGCCGTCGGCGGAGGTCGGAATCCTCGCCGAAGAGGAGGTCGAGGAGGAGGTCCACCGAGGCCCACTGCCTCTGCGCGGAGAAGGCGGGCGCATGGAACGATACCGCCACCCAGGGGAGCGTCTGCGCCGGCCAGGGCACGTGCGCCCGAACCGGTCCCCGCGGCGGCGGCTCCCGCGGGATCTCCGGCCGCTGCGCCGCGCCGCGCTTCCACTTGCCGAAGTACCGCTCCACGAGGGAGATGGCCTTCGCCGGCGCGACGTCGCCCGCCACGACCACCGTCGCGTGCTCGGGCCGGTACCAGCGCGCGTAGAAGACCCTCGAGTACTCGAACTGGTTGGGCATGTCCTCGATGTCGGCGAGGAAGCCCATGGTCGTGTGCTTGTAGGGATGGACGCGGAAGGCGGAGTCGCGCTTCGCCTCGTTCAGCTTCAGCGTCGGGTTCGAGGCGTTCTTGTCGTACTCGCCCAGGACGGCGCGCGACTCGGTCTTGAAGTCCGCGACCGAGTACTCGAGGTTCATGAAGCGGTCCGCCTCGATCTCGAGGACCTTCTCGAGGTCGTCCTTCGCGAACGTCGTGAAGTAGTTCGTGATGTCGTCGGAGGTGTAGGCGTTCTGCCGCGCGCCGGTCGCCGCCACGATGGCGCGGTACTTCTCCTGCGGGTACGCCTTCGTCCCGCGGAACATCATGTGCTCGAAGAAGTGGGCGAAGCCGGACTTGCCGGGCTCCACCTCGTTGCGCGAGCCGGCGCCGATGGCGATCTGGACGGACACGAGGCCCGGAAAGCCGGTCGGGACGGCGATGACGCGCAGGCCGTTCGGCAACGTCCGCTCCACCGCGCGGAAGGGGAGGACGTCCGCGGCCCCGCGGCCGGCGGCGCGGGAAGGGGCGGTGACGGCGAGGAGGACGAGGGCGGCGGCGGTGGAGAGCGATCTCATGATGCGGCCTCCCGGGTGGCTCGAGCGCCGGAGGAGACCACGAAGCCGGCGGCCGAGGAAGGCGCCGCGCGGGGACGCTCAATGCGCGGACCGCGATGCGGTACCCTGGGCCGTCGTGGCGGAGGCGCAGACCAGGGAGGGAGCGTGGGCGCTCGCGCTGCGCCGTCCCGCGCTCGTCGCGGCCGCGGTCGCGGCGCTCGCCTTCGTGAGCACCCTGCCCAACGAGCCCGTCCTCGACGACGGCTGGGCCGTCCTCGACAACCCCATCGTCCGGACCCTCGACGTCCCGCGCGCCCTCGGCGCGCAGTACGGCCACGCCGCCGGCGCGACGCTCCAGGGGCCGTACCGCCCGGTCGCGACGCTCTCCTGGGCGCTCCAGTACGCGCTCCACGGGCGGGCGCCGCTCGGATACCACCTCGTGAACGTGCTCCTCCACGCGCTCGCCACGGCGCTCGTGGTCCTCCTCGCGCGCCGGGTGCTCGCCGCAGCGGCGCCGGCGCGGGCCGGGCCGGGAGCGCTCGGGGCGGGGCTCCTCTTCGCGCTCCACCCGGCGCAC
Organism: Anaeromyxobacter sp.; assembly: GCA_036523995.1. Lineage (GTDB taxonomy): Bacteria > Myxococcota > Myxococcia > Myxococcales > Anaeromyxobacteraceae > Anaeromyxobacter. The sequence continues at coordinate 232 of DATDDC010000126.1, read as the reverse complement.
GTCGAGGCGGTCGCGCCCATCGTGGCGCGGACCGATCTCCTGGCCGGGGCGGGCGGCCTCGCCGCGCTCCTCCTCGCGCTCGGTCCCAGGCGCCCGGCGCGGCTCGCCGCCGCGTTCGCCGCGCTCCTCGGGGCCATGCTCTCGAAGGAGACCGCCGCGGCCGTCCCGCTCCTCTACGCGCTCGTCGCCGCGCTGCTGCCGGCGGCGGCGGGGCTCGAGGCGCGGCCCGGGC
>DATDDC010000125.1:0-3814 GCA_036523995.1 Anaeromyxobacter sp. | reverse complement strand
GCCCTTCGCCGCGACCTCGTCGAGGCGGTCCGCGAGCTCGGGGTCCGGCGCGACCTCCGCCATGCGGTAGGCCGCGGCGGGGCGCAGGAGCGCCGGATCGATGCCACCCCCCAGCTCGGCGACCACCGCCTGCGCGGCGGCGCGGTCGCCGGCCGCGAGATGGATTCCGAGGAGCCGCTCGGCGAGCGCGGTGGCGGCCTCGCGCTCCAGGGCCGAGGCATGGATGCGGGCGAGCGCGAGCATGGAATGCACGTCTCCCCGGTCGCGCCGCAGCGCGTCCTCCAGGTGACGGCGGGCGTCGATGTCCCGTCCGTCGGCGAGGGCGTCCTGGGCCCGCGAGGCCGAGAGGGTCCGGCCCACGCGCGCAGCCCCCTCCGGCGCGAGCCGGTTCTCGAGGCCGGTGAGGCGCATGGCGAGCGCGGCGCCGAGGCCGAACGCGAACCCGCCCACGTGCGCCGCGTACGCGACGCCGCCGCCCGTGCCCGCGAGCGCGAGGCCGACCAGGTCCGCGGCGAGGCCGAGGAAGGCATACAGCCACGCGGGGACGAAGAACGTCCCGCGGACGATGAGCGCGAACCAGTAGAAGATGCGGACCCGCCGGTGCGCGAAGCGGAGCGCGAACGCGCCGAGGCACGCGGAGATGGCGCCGGACGCGCCCAGGATGTGCACGGGGGAGTCGCCCATGGGCAGCGCCTGCGCCGCGCCGGCCGCGATGCCGCCCGTGAGGTAGAAGGCGAGGAAGAAGGGCCGCCCCCAGACGTCCTCCAGGAAGGGCGCGACCACGAGCGCGAACACGAGCATGTTGCCGAGGAGGTGCCCGAGGCCTCCGTGCAGGAACTGGTGCGTCACCCATCCCGCCTGCGCGAGCCCGCGCGCCGGCACGAGCGACCAGCGCCGCTCGGGCGTGTCGTCGAGCGCCTGGATGAGCTCCTCGCACAGCGCGTCGAAGTGCGCCTGCATCGCCTCGGTCCCGCCCGGAACCGCGGCCGGCCGCCGCGCCGCCGTCATGCGCGCGAGCCTCTCCTCCGTCAGGCCGAAGCGTCGGCCCATCTCCGGGGGAAGGGCGAGGTACGGGTGGTCGCGCCAGTATGCGACCACCTCGCGGAAGCGGGCCTCCGCGACCTCGTCGTCGTGCGAGAGCGAGGTGCCGGCGAACGCGGCCACGTTGAGCGCGAGGATGCAGATGGAGACCCACGGCGCGCGCCCGACGCGCGACTCGTCGAGGCCGATGGGCAGCAGGAGCACGGTTCCCCCCGGAGCGCCCGAGGCGCTCCTGGATCGTGTAGCACGTCCCCGGCCCCACCGTGAAACGGGCGCCGGGCGGGAACGGCCTCACCTCCGCCGCAGGAGCACGAAGTACTGGTACGGCAGGAACGTCTTCTCGGCGGCGACCTCGAGCCCCGCCTCCCCGGCGGCGGCGAGGAACGCTTCGCGCGAGACCTTGTACTCCGGCGGAGGCCCCACCGGCAGCTCGCCCTCGCGGAAGTCCACGTTGGCGATGCGGCCGCCCGGCTTGAGCGTCGCGGCGAGCCGGCGCAGCGCGCCCACGCCGTCCGGAAAGTGATGGAACGCGTTCACCAGCAGCACGAGGTCGCAGGCCTCCGGCGGCGCGGCGTCCCCGTCCTTCGCGAGGTGCGGCACCACGTTCGACGCGCCCGCCTCTCGAACGCGCCGCTCGAGGACCTCGAGCATGCGCGGCTCCACGTCGACGGCGTGGACGCGTCCGGTCGGGCCGACCGCCCGGGCCATGCGGATGGCGAAGTACCCCGGCCCCGCGCCGAGGTCGCACGCCACCGCGCCCGGGGCGAGCTCGAGCGCGGCCACGACCTCGTCCGGCTTCTGCCAGGCGAGGCGCTCGGGGTCCTCGAGCTTCGCGAGGAAGCGATCGAAGTCCTCGGGGTTCCCGTGCCGGTCCCGGCGGTGTCCGCCTCCGTGCCCGTGGCCATGCCCGTGTCCGTGCCCATGCCCGTGCTCGCTCATGACGGGGAGAGCCTACCGCGTCCCGAAGGTTTCGCCTCGCCGGGTGCACCGCGGAGCGGGCGCGGCTATATTGCCCCTCCCCATGGCCGTCCCCGTCTTCGAGGTCTCGAAGGATTTCGTCTTCAGCGCGGCGCACCAGATCCGCTTTCACGGCGGAAAGTGCGAGCGCCTCCATGGCCACAACTGGCGCGTCCGGGTGCACGCGCGGGCCTCCGAGCTGTCGCGCATCGGCATGGTGATCGACTTCGCCGACCTCCAGAAGATCGTCGCGGAGATCGGCCAGCGCTTCGATCACCGCAACGTGAACGAGGTGCCGCCGTTCGACGAGGTGAACACCACGGCCGAGCTCCTGGCGCGGTTCTTCTACGTGGAGGCCAACCGCATCCTGGCCGAGCGCGAGCGCGGCCGCGTGGCCGTCTCGAAGGTGGAGGTCTGGGAGAACGAGGGCTCGCTCGCGGTCTACCGCGAGGAGTGAGGCGACGCCGAGGCGCGCTGAAAGCGCTCTTTTGCCCTTTTCCCGGGCGCGATCTGCTGGACGTTCGAACAGGTGCTCGGCGCCGCCCTGACGAGGTGGCCGCCGGAGGCCGTCCCTGCGCGATCTTCGCGGGCCCGCGAGCATCGCGCAGACCTGGCACGATCCGCGCAAAGCAAGGATCGCGGAGGCGTCTGCGATGGGAAGGGCACTGGAGGCGATCCGCACCCGCGAGCTCGAGGAGCTCTTCGGGTATTTCGGGCTGGACGACGTCCAGCCCGACCTCGTCGTCGCGCACCGCAAGGTCATCTCCGAGCGGTTCGCCGCGGAGGTGCAGGAGATCCGCCGGCTGTGCACGCGCCTCCGCGAGAGGGAGCGGTTCACGATCGTTCGCGCGGCGCTCCGCCTCGCCTACGACGCGGCGATCCCCCGAGCGGGGCTCGCCCGCTGAGGTCGCGGGCGCCCACCGCAGCGGAGGACCGCGCGGGGCGGCATCGAAGCCGAAGCGGGACGCCCGGACCGACCCGGGGTCGTCCTGCCCCGGAATCCCCGCCTCCCCGGCCGCCCTGTCCTTAGCTTCCCGCCGTGGAACCGGAGGTCCCGCGGCTCGCGCACCGCTTCTGGACGGACGTCGAGCTGTTCCTGCCGCGCGCCGGCGCGGCGGCCGGCGTGTTCGCCGCGTCGTGGGTGGCGGGGCGCGTCGCGAGCGCGCTCCTGCGCCGGTTCGGGCGCGTTCGCGGCCTCGACCTCGATCTCACCGCGCTCCTCGGCCGCGCGGCGGGCGCGACGCTCGTCGCGTTCGGCGCCGTGACCGCGCTGGGCACGCTCGGCCTCGACGTGAGGGCGCTCATCGCCGGGCTCGGGCTCACCGGGTTCGCGCTCGGCTTCGCGCTGCGCGACATCATCTCGAACACGCTCGCGGGCGTCCTCATCCTCCTCTTCAAGCCCTTCCACCGCGGCGATCACGTCTCCGTCGCAGGCTCGGAGGGCGTCGTCGCGGAGATCGACCTCCGCTACACGACGCTCGTCGTGGAGGAGGGGGTGCGGGTGCTCGTGCCGAACTCGACGCTCTTCACGAACACCATCCGCGTCGAGCGGCGCACGGCGCAGCCACCCGGGGGAGCGGAGGTCCCCTGACGAGGGCGTCAGGGCCAGGCCGTATCCTCCCAAGTCGTGCCCGCGCTCTGCATCGTCGCGACGCCGCTCGCCGCGGCGAGGGCCGCGCGCCGCCTCTGCGACGCGCAGGGGGGGCTCCTGTTCGGGCCGCGCGTCGCGACGCTCGAGCGGCTCGTGCCCTCGATCCTCGCCGCGTCTGGGGATCGCCGCGCCGTCCTGTCCCCGCTCGCCGAGCGGCTCCTCGCC
>DATDDC010000124.1:0-3191 GCA_036523995.1 Anaeromyxobacter sp. | reverse complement strand
GTCACGCCGTAGGTCTCGAAGCCGTCCGCCGAGGGGCCGACCGAGTCGCCCGCGTTGTCGCCGGTGCAGTCGGCGATGACGCCGGGGTTCCGCGCGTCGTCCTCCTTGATCTTGAAGACGATCTTCATGAGGTCCGAGCCGATGTCGGCGATCTTCGTGAAGATGCCGCCGGCGATGCGGAGCGCGGAGGCCCCGAGCGACTCGCCGATGGCGAAGCCGATGAAGCAGGGGCCGGCGAGGTCCCGCGGCACGAAGAGCAGGATGAAGAGCATGATGAGCAGCTCGACGCTGATGAGCATCGTGCCGATCGACATGCCGGCCTTGAGCGGGATGGCGTAGGTGGGGAAGGGCTTGCCGCCCAGCGAGGCGAAGGCGGCGCGGCTGTTCGCGTAGGTGTTCACGCGGATGCCGAACCAGGCCACGCCCGACGAGCCCAGGATGCCCACGAGCGAGAAGGCGAGGATGATGACCACCCGCCCGAAGCCGAGCCCGTGGCTGCCGTCCGGGCCGGCGGTGAGGAAGCCGAAGTACGCGATGATGACGAGGGCGATGAAGGCCCACAGCACCGCGATGAACTTCCCCTGGGTGCGGAGGTAGGTCTTCGCCGTCTCGTAGATGAGCTCGGAGATGTCGAGCATCGACCGGTGCACCGGCAACGCCTTGAGCTGCTTCGCGACGACGAGGCCGAAGACGAGGCCGAGCGCGGAGACCACGATGCCCGCGAGGAGCAGCGAGTGCCCCGTCACCCCGAGGAACGTGAGCGCCGGGTCCTGCAGGTTCGGCAGGACGAGGCTCGCCTCGCCTCCGCCGTGCGCCGCTGCGGCGACGACGAGCGATTGGGCGATGGAAAGGAAGGTCATGGCGTTGGGGGCTCCCTCCGATAGTGCGGAGAAGTCTTGAGAAATCGGTCCGTTGCGCAAGATTGCGCTGCCGGCCGAAAAATGGGAGCCCGGATACTACCGACCGGAAAGGGATTTTGGCAAGGGCGCGCGGCGCCCGCCCGCCTACCCGGCCGGCGTCTTCGCGCCCTGCGTCGCCGCGACGGAACCCGCGTCGAGCGCGGCGAAGTTCACGTTGAAGTACCCGGCCACCCCGCACGAGTACATGACGCGCTTCACGATCCGGAAGGGAACGCCCTTGTCGGCCTGGATGTTTACGAGGCCGTCCCACTTCGAGGACGGGTCCGACTTGTGGATGAACTCCCAGCGCTTCTTCTCGTCGCGGAGCCGCTCCTCGAGCGTGGGGATGTTGAGGTAGCCCGAGTCCCGATCCAGGTCGGGGATGTCGGCGACCTTGACTCCCGTCACCACGACCTGGTCGGCGCCGATGGCGACGACGGGCGCGATCTCGATGATCTGCCCGTGCCGCGCGTCCGGCAGCTTGATGTCCTTCTGCATGTACAGCACCTCGCCCGTGGACGAGAACTGCGCCAGGAGGAAGATGACGAGCATCGTCATCATGTCGACCATGGGCACGACGTTGAGCTCGGCGTTCGTGGCCTTGCGGCCCTTGGTCATCTTGCCGCCGAGGATCTTCGACCTCTCGAACCGCTTGGCGGGGCGCTTGCCGGGCGTGACGATGGGCATCCTGGCGCTCCCTAGACCCCGGTGACCGACACGGCCGCGAGCCCGGCGCCCACGCAGGTGTCGATGACCTGCACGAGGTCGCCGTAGGAGACGGTGTCCTCGGCGGAGACGGTGATGGAGGCCGCGTCCGGGAAGCCGCTCTTGAGCTGCTTCAGCTGATCGCCGAGCGCCTTCACGTCGAAGCGGATCTCGCCCTTCTCGCCGCGGCCGAGCGCGGGGATGTCGATGTTGGTCCCGGCGGAGGTGGCGAGGTTGAAGCCACGCTCGCCCATGGCGAGCGTCACCATGAGCTGCTTCTGCTGCTCGCTCGTCTCGGTCTCCGGCGCGCCCGTCCCGAGCTGCTGGACCTGGAGGCGGGAGATCTGCGTCCACACCGCCGTGAAGAGGAGGAACGAGATGCAGCAGGAGAGGAGGTCGATCGCGGGGACGACGTTGATCACCGCGTCGAGCGACCGCCGCTTCTTCTTTCCTGATCCGCCCTCTTCGGGCATTCCGCCGCCGCCCATCGAGCTCCTCTCGGCTTTCGCCAGGTGAGGGGGGCTGCCTTACGCCTCTTCCGCCTCGGCGCCCACGGTGGCGGGCATCCTCATCTTGTCCTTGTTCGCCACGATGAGGTTCAGGACGGCGACGGCGCTCTCGTTGATCTCGTCGACCATGTGCTGCGTGCGGCCCTGGAGGAGCGAGAAGGCGACGAGCGCGGGGATGGCGGTGGCGAGGCCGAAGGCGGTGCAGTTCATGGCCTCGGAGATCGACGAGGCGAGGATGGTCGCCTTGTCGGCCGGGTTCGCGTTCGCCACGGCGGCGAAGGCGTGGATGAGGCCGAGGATGGTGCCGAAGAGGCCGAGGAGCGTGGCGACGTTCCCGAGCATGGCGAGGTAGCCGGTGCGCCGCTCGATGCGCGGCGACTCGCGCAGCGTCGCCTCGTCCATGGCGGCCTGCACGTCGGCCTCGCCCTTCGGGACGTTGATGAGGCCGGCCTTGATGACCGAGGTGAGCGGCGTCTTCTTCTGCGACGCCGTGAAGCTGATCGCCTTGTCGAGATCGCCGGAGTAGATGTGCTTCTTCAGGCCGCGCAGGAACGCTTCCTTGTCCATCGCCGCGCTGAAGAAGAGCACGCGGATCCGATCGATGAGGACTGCGACGACGAATACGAGCGAGACGAGGATCGGGTGCATTCCGAATCCGCCGTCGTGGTAGGCCTTCGCGAAGGAGCCGAAGAGGTCGCCCATTTCTCGAAACCGTCCTTTTTTCGCGCCGTTTGTACCGATCCCCTACCACGGGGTTTTCCAGGGCGTCAACGCGGCGCGTGTGTGCCCGGCGCCCCCTCGAGAGCCGTTCCGCCCGGTACCCGACGTTGCGGCTTCGATCGCTCGGCCGCAATTGCCCCGGCGCGGAACCCCGCGTACCCTCGCTCACACCCGCCGATGTCCGTCGATTCCGCCTTCGCGCCGTACCGACTCGCGCCTGGCGCGCTGCCCGAGGAGGCCGCTCGCGCGGCCGAGGACGTTGCGGCAGAGCCGCTCGTGGCGCCGCCGGCCGAGCCCCTGCCCGCGCCGCTCGTGAACCGCGCCCTGGCGGACGTGGCCGCCGGGCGCGCCGCGCCGG
>DATDDC010000123.1:0-4261 GCA_036523995.1 Anaeromyxobacter sp. | reverse complement strand
CGGCGGCGGACGGCCGCAGCGGGCGCAGGCGTCGAGGCGCGGAGCGAGCCCCGCCGCGCGCAGGGCGCCGAGCTCGAACGCCCGCAGCGCAGCCGGACGGGCCGGCGCCCGGTCGAGCGCCGCGAGGTAGGCGGCGAGGAGGTCGAAGAGGTCCTCGTGCGGCTCGTGATCGCGAAGGAGCTCGCGCGACAGCTCGGCCGCGTATCCGGCGCAGGCGATCCGGGCGAGGTCCCCGCGGATGCCGCCGAAGGCCTCGAGCGGCGTCACCGACTCGAGGCCGAGCAGGTCGGAGGCGGGCCGCTCGCGGACCTCGGCGGAGACGAGCGTGAAGGGCTCGAGGGAGCCGCCGAAGCGGCGGCGGGAGGCGCGCGCGCCGCGCGCGAAGGCCGCGACCTTGCCGCGCTCCCGGGTGAGGAGCGTGACGACGCGATCCGCCTCGCCCGTGTTCACCGTGCGCAGGACGATGGCGGTGAGCTTCGCGCGCATGCTTCACCCGCTGCGGACGCCTCTCGGTCAGGTCCGGAGGAGCGCCCAGAGAAGGGCGCCCGCCGCCGCCGCGGCGACGAGCGCCACCACCGCGATGCGGACCGGGAGCTTCCCGCGCCGCGCGGATCGCGGCGACGCCGCCGGCGCGGCGGCCTCCTCGAACCGCAGCACCACCTCGTCGGCGTCGAGCCCCACGGCGGCCGCGTACGATCGCAGGTAGCCCACCACGTAGGCGCGCGGCGGGATGCGGCCCTCCTCGCCGGACTCGAGCGCCTCCACCACGCCGGGGGCGAGCTTCGTCGTTCGCGTCACCTCGTCGCGCGCGAGGCCGCGCAGCTCGCGCTCGCGCACGAGCCAGCGCCCGAACGCCGCGAGCCGTTCCCGGGGGGCAGCCCCGGCGCTCACTGGAGGAGGGACAGGGACCGCCGGCACTCCTCCCCCTCCGCCGAGCCGTTGCCGACGTCTCGGCAGCGCTCGAACGACTCGCGCGCGCCCGTCACGTCTCCCGCCTTCATGCGCGCCAGCCCGAGCTGCAGGTGCGCGTCGGGGACCTTGTCGCACCAGCGCGCGTACGCGCCGAGCTCGTTGATGGCCTCGCGCAGCTTGCCCTCGTCGAGGAGGACGCGTCCGAGCTCGCGGCGCCCCTTGCAGAAGGTGGGCGCGAGCGAGAGGCAGGACCGCAGCTCCGCGAGCCCCTCCTCCCGCCGTCCCATGCGATGCAGCGCGAGCCCCTTGTTGCAGCGGGCGACGTAGGGCTCCTTGTAGAGCATGTTCTCGAGCGCCGCGTCGAACTCGGCGATGGCGGCCTCGTAGCGCCCCGTGCGCGCGAGCAGCTGGCCGAGATCGTTGTGGGCCTCGGAGTAGTCCCGCTTGAGCTCGATGGCGCGGCGGTAGGCCTTCTCCGCTTCCTCGCTGCGGCCGAACCCGAGGTCGAGGACGATGGCCCGGCCGCGGTGCGCCTCGGCGAAGCCGTCGTCCTGGGCGAGCGCCTGGTCGAACTCCTTGAGCGCCTCGGGGAAGCGCCCGGTGCGGAGCGCGTCGACGCCGAGGTCGTGGTGGATCTCCGCCGAGCGCCGCTCCTTCGAGGACGGCCCGTGGACGCAGGCGAGCAGCGAGGCCGCTGCGAGGGCGAGGGAGCGGGCGGTTCGCATGTGCGCCCCTAGAACGACGACAGGAGGCGCGCCACCCGGGCCGGATCGGGGCCGGCGGGACGCGCCGCGGCCGGTCCGCCGGGCGCGGCGGAGGGCGGGCGCGTCTGCGAGAAGAGCGGGATGCGCTTCAGCGTGGCCTCCTGCACCTCCGGCGCGAGGTTCCGGAAGTTCAGGTTGTCGAGCATGAACCCCATGGACTCGAGAAACTGCAGCCCCTCCACCTCCACGTCCCGGTAGTCGTCCACGCCCAGGTTGCGGCGGCCGTGCACGTAGACGACGTTCTCGCCGGTCTTGGGGAGGTGCAGCGCGACGTAGATCGAGAACGAGCCGTTCGAGTTCCGGATGCCGCACAGGTGGCCGGTGACCTGCTGCGGCGCCTTGCCCGGGACCGAGACCTGGGGCTGGTTGATGCTCTCGACGATGGCCACCACCTGTTCGCGGGTGGCGGGGATCCACGTGATGCTCGGCTCGGGCTTGAACGGCACCGGCTCTCCTCGCGCCCTGGTCAGCGCGCCTCGACGACGAACTCCTCGGTCTTGTCCTCGATCTCGGCTGCGGTGCGGGCGGTCTCCACGAGCGGCACGTCGATCATCACGTGATCGCCGCCGACGTTGCCCTCGCCGATGACGACCTTGAGCTGGACGTCCTTCGAATAGGAGAGCCGCCCCCCCTGGATGCGCTTCGTCGCGACGAGCGTCACCTTGTTCGACCCGGGGCGCATGTACTTCGTGATCTCCATGACCGCCTGCGGCTCGGCGGCCTTCACCTCGCGGATCCACTGCGCGTTGACGAAGATGGCGAGGTCGAACTGGGTCCCGGGTGCGCCGTGATCGGTCGCGAGGAAGTAGCGGCGGGTGAGCTTCGCGGGAGGGCCCGGCCGGGCCTCGGCCGTGGCCGGCGCCTTCGACGCGGCGGGCGGGGGGTCGCCCCGCCCCGAGGGCGCCGCGCCCGCGGGCCCGCCCCGCACCGCGTAGCCCTTCGCCTCGATGTGGATGTTGCCCTGCGCGTCGATGACGACGGTGCAGTTCTCGAACTTCTGGCTCGTCACGCCGTCGATGGGGACGCCGTTCAGCGTGACGGACGGCGAAGCCTTCGCGGAGCCGACCGAGGCGACGGCCGCGGCGAGGACGAGTGCAAGTGGGCGCATCCGTTCGCTTTCGTAGCCCCCGCCGGCCCGCCGCGTCAAGGATGCGACCGCCCGCCGGGAGGGCCGGGGCCTGCCCGGACCGGCGGAAGGTCGCCTTTCCTGTCGGACGCGCGGGCGGGCGAAGGTATTCCGCCCCGGCCCCCGGCCTACACCCCGCGCACCTCGGGTCCCCAGATGACCTTGTGGATCTGCAGCGAGAGCCGGGCGTCGAGGCCGCTCTGGAGCATCCAGCGCGCCAGGTCCTTCGGCTCGACCTGGCCCCACGCCGGCGAGAAGAGCACGTGCACGCGGCCCTCGAGGCGATGGCGCCGGACGACCGCCTCGGACCAGCGGTAGTCCGCCTCCGAGCAGACCACGAACTTCACCTCGTCGTGCGGGGCGAGCGCGTCGAGGTAGGAGAGGTCCGTCGCCTCCTCGCCCGAGCCCGGCGTCTTCACGTCGACGATGCGGATCACCTCGCGGGGGAGCGCCTCCAGCGGCCGCTGCCCGTGCGTCTCGACCGCGACCTCGTAGCCGCGGGCGAGGAGCTCCCGGGCGAGCTCCGGCAGCTCCTTCTGCAGCGTGGGCTCGCCGCCGGTGAGGAGGACGAAGCGGGAGGGGTGCGCCTCCACCTCGCGCAGGATCGCCTCGCGGCTCATGTCCGTCCCGCCGTGGAAGGCGTAGGCGGTGTCGCAGTAGGCGCAGCGGAGATCGCAGCCGGTGAAGCGGACGAAGACGCAGGGGCGGCCGGCGCGGGTGCCCTCGCCCTGGATGCTGAAGAAGATCTCGGTCACCCGCATCGGGGGGGTTGTAATCCACTCTCGAGGCCGGGTCACGGGGCGGGAGAAGACTTCCACGCGTGCCACGTGCCACGCGCCACGAGGCGATCCCGATCTGCGGGCGGTTCTGCGAGGAGCGACCTGCGGCCTTACTGCGCCCCCGGGAGGACGCGAGCCTCGGCGATCGCGGTCGCCGGCTCGTCGCCCATGCTGCGGCGGAGGCGCCGGAGCTCGGTCCGCACGCGCCGGGGATAGGCGTGGAAGCGCTCCGGGATCTCGCCCGTGCGCAGGTAGCCGAGGATCCGGTTCGGGCCGGCGTTGTAGGCCATGAGCGCGACCTCCTCGCGGCCGAAGGCGTCGAGGAGGCGGCGCAGGTAGCGCACGCCCGCGCGGACGTTCGCGACGGGATCGCGCGGGTCCTCGAGGACGAGCCCGTGGCGCTCCAGCTCGCGGCGCATGGTGGGCTCGCGGAGCTGCATGAGGCCGCGCGCCCCGCGCTCCGAGAGCGCCGCCGGATCGTAGGCCGACTCGACCTCGATGAGCGCGAGCACGAGCAGGGGATCGATGCGCGCGGCGGCGGCCTCGGCCACGATGGTCTGGGCGAGGACGCGCCGCTCGAGCGCGTCGAGCTGCGGGATGCGCGCCTCGAGCTGCCCGTCCACCCGCTCGGCGAGGCCGGCCGGGCCGGGCTCGAGGAGGGCGGCGAGGCTCGCCGCGTC
>DATDDC010000122.1:0-9175 GCA_036523995.1 Anaeromyxobacter sp. | reverse complement strand
CGTCCCCGGGGTGGGCGCCGCGGCGAGGAGCGCCGCGGCGACGGCGAGCGCGCCTCTCATCGCGGCCCTCCCGGCCCGGAGCGGAGCGCAGCGGCGCGCGCGAAGCGGTGGCACTCGTAGCACTTCGGATCGCTGCACTGGAACCCGAGGACGCCGGCGTGGCGGCTCGTCATCTCGGAGCACCCGTGGCACCGGGAGCACGCGGCCGTGCCGGTGTTGCAGGCCGCCACGGTCGCGCTGAGGAGCTGGGTGTGACAGTCGAGGCACCGGATGCGGGCGTGGGGGCCCGACGAGAGCAGGAAGCAGCGATCGTGGGCCGGGAACACGGCATCGGAGAAGCGCCACCCCGAGTGACACTCGCGGCAGCGGGTGCCGAAGCCGATCGCGGCATGACCGATCGACCCCGCTCCGGTGCGCGCGTAGTCGGCGCCGTGGCACGCCACGCAGTCGACGGTGGCGCGGGAGAAGCCGCGATCCCGGCGGTCTCCGTGGCACTCCTCGCACGGGATGAAGGCGTGCCGCCCCGAGAGCGGGAAGTTGGTGCGGCGGTGGGCGTCGGCGTCGAAGCGGGCGCGCCACGATCCCGCGTCGTGGCAGCCGGCGCAGCGCGCGCCCAGCTCCCCGGCGTGGGGATCCCGGTGGCACGCCGCGCACGAGCCCTTCACCGGCGCGGTGAAGCCGGTCGGGTGGCACGCCTTGCAGCCGACCGAGACGTGGCGGCCCTCGAGCGGGAAGCCGGTGCGCTCGTGCGCGAATCGGACCGCCGTCCAGCTCTCCTCCGTGTGGCACGCCGCGCAGCGCGTGTCCTCCGGCAGCGTGGCATGGGCCGGCGCGGCGCGGAGGTCGGGCGGGCGGCTGGCGGGCGCGGCGGCGAGGGCGAGCGCGACGACGAGGGCGAGGGCGTTCACGGCACGTACCCCCGGAAGGCGCCGCGATGGAAGTCGGAGTGGCAGCCCTCGCACGCGCTCGGCAGCGGCCGGTACCGCGCCGCCTTCACCCCTGCCGCGAGCACCGCCGGCTTGTGGCAGGCCTCGCATTTCGCCTTCGCGTGCCTGCCGAGCAGGCGGTAGGGCGTGAACGGCGGAGCGTGCACGAACCGCGGCGCCTTCCAGCTCGCGGCGTCGTGGCATCGGGCGCAGTCGGCGCTGGCCGGGCTGCGCCCGCGGGAGAGCTGGCCGGCGTGCGCGTCGGCGTGGCACGAGGCGCAGGCCATCTCGATGGGCCGGTAGCGCGTGACGCCGTCGACCCGCGGATGGCACGCGGCGCACGCCGCCGCCGCGTGCTTGCCGCTGAGCGGGTAGCGGCTGTCGCGCTGGTGGTCGAACGCGAGCACGGACCAGGAGCCGAGCATGTGGCAGGCGACGCAGGCGGAGGGCTGCCTGCGCCGCTCGAGCTGGCCGGCGTGCGGGTCCTTGTGGCACGTCTCGCATCGGTCGAAGCCCGGCCGCGCCAGCGCCGCCGCGCTCACCTGCACCGGCCGCTCCTGGCGGGCGAGGCCCTCCCGGATCCGCGCGGGGACGCGCTCGGCGATGCGCTCGTCCTTCGGATGGCAGAGGGCGCAGGCGACGGAGACGTGCGCGCCGACGAGGGGGTACGGCGTCTTGCCGTGCTCCTCGAGATCGTAGCGCACGGGGAACCAGCCCCGGACGTCGTGGCACGCCTCGCACGCCGGCGCCGGGCGGCCGCTCCGCGCGAGCTGGCCCACGTGCGCGTCGAGGTGGCAGTCGGTGCACGCCTGGAACGCCATGTTCCGGTAGCGAGGCTTCTCGCGGCCGAAGGGACCGTGGCAGGCCTTGCACGCGACGGCGACGTGCGCGCCTTCCAGCGGATAGCGCGTCTTCAGGTGGAACACGCTCTCCTTGCCGCGGCCCACCATCTCCTTCCAGCTGTCGAGGGTGTGGCAGCCCTCGCAGGAGTCGCCGAACCGTTCCTTGTGCGGGTCCTTGTGGCAGTCGAGGCAGCGCGCGAACGGGATGGGCTTCAGGGCGAGGAACGTGGGGGAGACCGGGGCCGGGAACGTCCCGGGCGCGGTCTCCTCGTCGAGCCTCCTCGGGTGGCACTTCGCGCACGCGACCTTCGCGTGCTTGCCGCGGAGCGGGTATCGGGTCCGGGCGTGGTTGAAGCCGCGCGTGACCTTCCACGCCTTCTCCCCGTGGCACCTCTCGCAGTCGGTCGAGAGCTGCCCGCGGTGATCGTCGAAGTGGCAGGCGCGGCACGTCAGCGCGGCGCCGAGCCAGGTGGCGCGGCCCGGCCGCTTCGCGAGGAGCTCCTTCACCGCCCGATCGTCGACGAGCCGGGGCTCGTGGCACTTCGTGCACGGGGTGGCGAGGTGCTTGCCGCGGAGCGGCCATCCCGTGCGCGCGTGATCGAAGCGGTCGCGCCCGGCCGGCCCCCAGTCCACGAGGGGGAAGTCCCTGCCCTGGTGCTCGTGGTGGCACGCCTCGCAGGCGCGCTCCGCCGGCGGGATGCGCCCGTGGAGCCCGCGCCCGCGCGCGAGCCGCTCCTTGAGCTCGCCGTGGCAGGCGATGCACCGCGCCGCGGAGAGCTTCTCGCCGGCCTGGTGGCACTCGGTGCACTTCGTGAGCCCCTCGAGCTGCTCGTGACCCTTCGCCAGGGGGCCGGGCGAGAAGAGATCCACGGCGGCGGCGCTCCACGGCAGCGCGATCGCCACGGCGAGCGCGGCGGCGGTGCGCGCGCCGCGCCGACCCGGGCGGCGCTCACTTCCAGCCATACCCCAGGAAGAGCGACACCGCGATGTGCGCGGCGATGGCGAGGACGAGGAACCCGGCCAGCGACGCGTGCAGCACGCGCCAGGTGCGCAGGAGCGTGCGCAGCCCGTTGAAGAAGGCGATCTGGAAGCGGATGCGGTTCATCCGCACGAGCGAGTCCCGGAAGCGGGCGCGCCGCTCCGGATCGCGGAGGTAGCGCCGCACGCGCCAGAGCCGGAACCGCAGCCGGAGCGCGCTCGCCGGCACGCGCACCGCCAGGCCCGGGAGCCAGCCGGCCGGGACCTCGCGCGTGGCGAGGGCGAACACGGCCTCGAGGCGCGCCGGGTTCCGCGACTCCGCCATCACCGGGCGCGTGCGCTCGCGGAGCCGCTCGAAGCGGGCCGCCAGCTCCTCGAGCTCCATCGCCTGTCCCTGGACCGACGGCACCATCCCGTAGATGAAGCGTCCGATGACGCCGCTCAGCATCACGATGGCGAGCGCCGCGGAGGTGCCGGTGGCGAGCAGGTTGTTCGAGCGGAACGCCGCGTGGAACAGGATGACGAGCGGGCTCATGAACCCCACGAACACGTGGAAGTCGAGCCAGCTCCGGATGGCGCCGAGCCCTCGCAGCGCGCGCCAGCGCTTCCGCGCCGCGTAGAGGAAGTTCGAGAGCATGAACGCAGTCGCCGCGACGCCGACGCCGTGCCCCCAGGGGCCGGCGGGCCGCAGCGCGCGGTGGAGCGGTGAGCGCAGCCGCTGCAGGGGCGGGAGGAGGTAGTAGTCCCATCCCTTCGCCACGAGGAAGGCGATGACGAGCGCGCCCGCCACGGCGTACGCGATCTGGGCCCGGCGGCGCCGCTGCCGGCTCGCCTCGTCCTCCTTGCCGCTCCCCCGCCGGTTGTTCCCGAGGCGGATCGCCATCGTCTCGCCCTGGAAGCGGCGCATGCCGATGCCGTTCTTCTTCAGGAACTCGGCGGGGACCTCGCCGCCGATGAGCACGAGGACGTAGTCGTTGCGGAGGAGCAGCTTCCGGCCCTTCTGCTCCAGCCACACCTCCGCGGCGGCGATGTTCTTCACCTCCGAGCCGAAGTACACGCGCAGCCGCCGGCTAGCCTCGAGCGCCTCCACCTTCTTGCGGTTCGCCTCGCGCGCCCGCGCGAAGCCGTCGCCCCGGTACGAGATGCTGACGCGAGCCGAGCTCTGCTCCGCGAGCTGCGCCGCAGCCTCGAGGGCCGCGTCGCCGGCGCCCACCACGAGCACGCGCTTCCCCCCGTACTGCGCGGGATCGTCGAGCGCGTAGGTGACCTTCGGCAGCTCCTCCCCGGGCACGCCCAGCTTGCGCGGCGTGCCGCGGCGGCCGGTGGCGAGCACCACCTTGCGCGCCTTCACCTCCCCGCGGCTCGTGCGGACCACGAAGCGCCCGTCCTCGCCGTCGATGCCGTCGACCTTGACCCCTTCCTCCACCACGACGCCGCCCTTGGCGATCGCCTTGCGCCAGCTCGCGAGGAGCTTCTCCTTCGAGATGACGCGCTTCCCGATGCGGCCGTAGACCGGGATCTTCACCGGCTCCGTCATCACCACCTTGTGGCGCGGGAAGTTCGCGATGGCTCCCCCGGCCACGGACTGCTCGAGGAGCCGGTACGAGACGCCCGCCGCCCGCAGCGTCAGCGCCGCGGAGAGGCCCGCCGGGCCCGCGCCCACGATGGCCACGCCGGCCACGCCGTTGCGTCCGCGGGGCACCACCGACGCGAGCCGGTGCCCCACCTCGAGCCCCTGCTGGATGGCGTTGCGGATGAGCCCCATCCCGCCCAGCTCGCCGATGACGTGCACGCCGGGCCGGCTCGACTCGAAGAACGGGTCGACCTGCGGGAGATCGACGCCGCGCTCCGCCGTGCCCATCACGAGCTTGATGGCGCCGACGGGGCACTCGAACGCGCAGGTGCCGTGGCCGATGCAGTGGTCCGCGTGCACGAGCTGGCCGACGCCGTTCACGACGCCGAGCACGTTCTCCGGACAGGCCTTGATGCAGGCGAGGCTCCCGATGCAGACGTCGGGGTCGATCACCGGGTGGAGCGAGCGCGGGATGTGCTGCTTGCTCTGGATCTTCTCCTCGAGGGCGGCGCCATCCCGGAGCTCGCGCCTTCGCCGCCTGGCGAGGTGGAGATAGGCGAGGAGGCCCGAGAGACCGACGACCGGAGCGCCGACGAGCGCGGAGGCGAGATCCATCACCGACGGGGGGGATCGGGTGGAGGGTGCGGCGAGGGAATGATAGCAGTCCCATGGTCGCGCGACACATGGTCGCGCGACAAAGTGACGCGCTTTTTCGAGCGCACATCGACGCCGAGTACATTTCCGGAGAGTGTAAGTGGATGCCGGCAGCCGCTGATACAGGGCCGATCCGGTGTGCGTGTCGCGCCTTTCCCACATTGCCATGAGCGATCGTGGCGAGTCTCATGGGTGCGACGTCCCTTCACCATGTGACGTGGGGCGCGAGCCGAGGCCGCGGCCGCGCCGCCGGGCCGCCTCGAGGAGCCGTCGATGCGTCACTTCGTCGCACTTCCGGTCGCCGCCGCCCTCGCCTGCGGCGCGCCGGTCGACGCGCCCTGGCTCACCGCGCCCACGCTCGCCGACCACGCGCGGTTCCTTCCGCTCGCCGCCACCCCGCACGATCCGACGACGCCCGGCACGGCCGTGTCGTGCGACGGCTGCCATCCCGGACCGACCTTCACACAGTTCGTCTGCACGACGTGCCACGGCCCGACGGCCACGGATCCGCTTCACCTGAACGTCGCCGGCTATCCGCCGAGCGGCGTCACGAGCGCGCAGTGCTACGGCTGCCACCCGCAGGGCCAGGGGCTCGCGCCCGCCGATCACGCCAGGTTCTTCCCCGTCGACACGCCGGCGCATCCGGCGGTCTGCACGATGTGCCACACCGATCGCGCCGCGCGGCAGGATCCCTCGAAGCTCGCCTGCGCCGGCTGTCATGCGACGCGCCCCGGGTTCCCGACCGCCCACGCCGCCGTGAAGGACTGCCCGGTCGCGCCCTCGCCGGAGTGGTGCCTGCGCTGCCACGCGGACGGGCAGGTGGACCGCATCGCGGCGCACGGCCAGCGGCCCGGGCCGGTCGGGAACGCGGGGCCGGGCGACGGCAGGCACGACACGCACTGCTTCCAGTGCCACACCATGGTCCCGCCGCTGGCGCTCTTCGGCGGGACGGGCGCCGGCGTCCCGAACCGGCCCTGGGCGCAGGACTGGAAGCAAGCCGACTGCGTCAAGTGCCACTAGGCGCCGCGAGGTTCGCATGAGACGCGCTCCGGTTTCGTCGCTCCTCTTCGTCGCGGCGGCCGCCGTGAGCCTCCACCTCTGCGCCTGCAGCGCGAAGGTCTCGCCCGCCGTGAGCGGCGCGCCCGCCGGGGCCTGCGTCGGCTGCCACGGCGGCGCGCAGGGCTCGGCGCCGCCGGCCTCGGCGCACGGCGCGACCGCGACGACCGACGTGGGCGTCGGGGCCCATCAGGCGCACGTGAACCCGGGCCCGTTCCGGAAGGCGATCGCCTGCGACGAGTGCCACGTCGTCCCGGCGACGGTGGAGGCCCCGGGTCACGTGGACAAGGATCGGGCCGACGTGATCTTCGGCGGCCTCGCCACGGCGGGCGGAGCGAAGCCGACCTGGAACGGCGCCTCCTGCTCGGCCACCTACTGCCACGGCGGCACGCTCGCGGGCGGGTCGAACACCTCGCCGCAGTGGACGAAGGTCGACGGATCCCAGGTCGCCTGCGGCACGTGCCACGGCGTGCCTCCGCCGACCGGCAGCGGCCACCCGCCGGTGACGGGCGCCGTGCCGGCGGCCTGCTCGCCCTGCCATCCCGGCACGGTCCGGCCCGACGGGACGCTCGACCTCGCGCGCGGCCAGCACATCGACGGCGTGTTGCAGCTCGGCGCGGCGGCGTGCGCGGGGTGCCACGGCGACGCCACCCGCGCCCCGGCCGAAATCGCGGCCGCGCCGCCGAAGGACGTCCTCGGGAACACCGGCACGACCTTCCGCGGCGTCGGCGCGCACCAGAAGCACCTCGCCTCCAGCACCCTCCGCCCGCCCATCGCTTGCGGCGAGTGCCACCTCGTCCCCGAGAGCCTCCGCGATCACCCCGACGGCGTCGTCGAGATGAGCTGGGGACCGCTCGCGAAGGCGGGGGGCGCGGCGCCGTCGTGGAACCCCGCGACCGCCTCGTGCTCGGCGACCTACTGCCACGGCGCCACGCTCACGGGCGGCACCGTCGCCGCGCCCGTGTGGACGAAGGTCGACGGCACGCAGTCGGGGTGCACCGCCTGCCACGGCGTCCCCCCTCCGGCGCCGCACCCGGCGGACTCCTCCTGCGGGCGGTGCCACGTGGGCTTCACGGCGACCTCCGTGAACCCGCTCCTCCACATGGACGGCTACGTGCAGCTCGATCTGCAGACGTGCACGTCGTGCCACGGCGATCCCACGCGGCCGGCGACGCTCCTCCAGCCGGCCCCGCCGAGCGATCTCGCGGGCAACACCTCGACGTCCTCGCCCGGCGTCGGCGCGCACCTGGCGCACCTCATGGGCACCTCCCTGCGCAAGGATCCCATCGCGTGCGGCGAGTGCCACCCGGCGATCACGAGCACGTCCCATGCCGTCGGGAAGCACCTCGTCGTCGACGTGACGTTCGGCACGCTCGCGACCACGGGCGGCGCGTTCCCGACGTGGGACCTCGCCACCCAAACCTGCGCTTCCACCTACTGCCACGGGGGCACGCTCGCGGGCGGAACGAGGACCTCGCCGGTCTGGACGCTCGTGAACGGAAGCCAGGTCGCGTGCGGCGCCTGCCACGGAACGCCTCCGCCGGAGCCCCACGCCCCGCGGAGCGACTGCGGCTCGTGCCACGCGGGCTACACCTCCTCCCAGGTCAACCTCGCCACGCACCTGGACGGCGTCCTCGACGTGTCCGCGGTCCGCTGCTCGAGCTGCCACGGGGACCCCACGCGCGCGATCGCCGCGATCCAGCCGGCTCCGCCCATCGACACCCACGCCCTGACCTCGCCCGCCGATCGCGGCGTCGGCGCGCACATGAAGCACCTCGTGGACGGCGTGCTCCGGAAGGCGGTGGCCTGCGAGGAGTGCCACGTGGTCCCGACGGTCATGAAGCACGCGACCGGCACGGTGGACGTGACGTTCGGGCAGCTCGCGAGCACGGCCTCGACCCCGATTTGGAACACGACGGCGCTGACCTGCTCCGGCGTCTACTGCCACGGCGCCACGCTCCAGGGCGGCACCCTCGCCGCGCCGAAGTGGACGACGGTCGACGGCACGCAGACGGCGTGCGGCGCCTGCCATGGCATCCCGCCGCCCGCGCCCCACGTGCAGGACCAGCGCTGCGGTGGCTGCCACGCCGGCTACACCGCGACCTCCGTGGCCATCGCGACGCACGTGGACGGAACCGTGCAGGCGACGGGGAGCTGCACCTCCTGCCACGGCGACGAGGCGAGGCCCGCGGCGATCGCGCCCGCGCCTCCCAGGGACACGTCGGGCAACGTGGCGACCACGGCCGTCGGCGTCGGGGCGCACCAGTCACACCTCGCGGGCGTCGCGCTGCGAGCCCCGCTCTCCTGCTCCGAGTGCCACCCCGCCGTGGACGCGGCGACCCATCCGAACGGCGTCCTCGCCATCGCCTTCGGCCCGCTGGCGCGCACGGGGGGAGCGGTTCCGGCGTGGAAGGCCTCGAGCTCGAGCTGCGCGTCGACCTACTGCCACGGAGCCACCCTGCTCGGCGGCGCCCTCGCCGAGCCCGTGTGGACGCGGGTGGACGGCACGCAGATCGCGTGCACCTCCTGCCACGGCATCCCGCCGCCTTCGAACGCGCACGCGGGCATGACGGCCGCCACCGCGTGCGGCACATGCCACCCCGGCTACACCTCCGCGAGCGTCGATCCCGCGCACCACGTCGACGGCATCATCGACGCCGCCGGGACGAGCTGCACGAGCTGCCACGGCGACGCCAACCGGACGGCCGCCATCGCGCCGGCCCCGCCAAAGGACACGAAGGGCAACACCGCCACGACGGCGCGCGGCGTGGGCTCCCACCTGGCGCACCTCACCGACGGACCCATGCGCCCCGCCATGGCGTGCACGGAGTGTCACACCGTGCCCGCGGACATGACGAAGCACCCGAACGCGACCCTCGTCGTGACGATGGCGTGGGGCCCGCTCGCCACGACCGGCGCGGCGGCGCCGGTGTGGAACGGGACGAGCTGCGCGTCGACGTACTGCCACGGCGCGACGCTTCCGGGCGGCACGAACAAGGCGCCGCTCTGGACCAAGGTCGACTCTACGCAGGCCGCGTGCGGGACCTGCCACGGGGTGCCGCCCCCTGCGCCGCACGCGCAGCGCACCGACTGCGGGACGTGCCACCCCGGCTACACCTCCACCGCCGTCGCGGCCGCGACGCACG
>DATDDC010000121.1:0-2884 GCA_036523995.1 Anaeromyxobacter sp. | reverse complement strand
CGCCGCCCCGGACGGCCCAGGCGCCGCCGTCCCCGGAGGCCTCCCCCGGCCAGCGCGCCCGCGCCCCGGCGCGGCCCGAGGACCTGCCGCGCCGGCGGCTCCGCTTCGCCGAGTTCCTCTACTACTCCGGCCGCGTGCGCTGGTCGGACCTCGCCGACGCCATCGCCTGGCAGAGGACCCAGCGGCCGCCGCTCGGCCGGATCGCCGTCGACTTCGGCTTCCTCGCGCCGGACGACCCGGGCGTCATCCTCGAGCGGCGGCGCGAGGCGGGCGCGCACGCGGTGCCGTTCGGCGAGTGGGCGGTCCGCCTCGGCTACCTGAGGCCGTTCCAGCTCCTCGCCGCCCTCGGGCACCAGCTCCGCCTGCAGCGGCCCATCGGCCAGTTCTTCGTCGAGCGCCGGATGCTCGCGCCCGACGAGATCGAGGACGTCCGCCGCCGCATCCTCCGGCACAACTCGCGCTTCAGCGCCTAGCGGGGTCGCCCCCGACGCGCAGCACGAGGAGGAGGTCGCCCTCCTCCGGCATGGCCACCTCGCGATCGAGCCGGAGCCCGTGGCGGCGGCCCGCCTCGACGAGCGCCTCCACCTCGCGGACGCCGAGCGAGGGTTCCGCGGCGCGGAGCTTCGCGTCCACCCGGGCGAGGCGCCCCTCGAGCGCCGCGCCACGCCGGGTGAACGGACCGTAGACCGCGAGGGGCCCGCCCGCGGCGAGCACGCGGGCCGCGCCGCGACAGAGCGCCTCGACGCACTCGGGGTCGGCCGCGTGCAGCACGTTCACGCAGAGCACGGCGTCCGCGGCCCGGCGCTGCCACGCCTCGGCGCGCAGATCGAGGTCGAGCGGCGCGAAGAGGTTCGGGAGCCTCGCCTCCGCGGACCAGGCGGCGATGCTGGCCCGGGCCTCGGGATCCGGGTCCGACGGCTGCCACTCGAGCGCGGGGAACGCGGCGGCGAGGAACACGGCGTGCTCGCCCGTGCCGCTCCCCATCTCGAGCACGAGCCCCTGCGCCGGGAGGAGGCCGCGCAGGGCGGCTGCGATGGCCTCTCGGTTCCGGAGCGCTGCAGCGGCCGTCCGCTTCATCGGTCGCACCATCATCGCCGCGTCCTCCGTTCGGGAGCGAAGAGGCCCCCGAAGAGGCTCCATGTGGCGCTCGCGCGGCCGATACACGGAAGATGGACCGGGCATCGGCCCGGCCCGCCCCGGAGACCACGAGGAAAGTGGAT
Organism: Anaeromyxobacter sp.; assembly: GCA_036523995.1. Taxonomy (GTDB): domain Bacteria; phylum Myxococcota; class Myxococcia; order Myxococcales; family Anaeromyxobacteraceae; genus Anaeromyxobacter. Next base: position 1,664 of record DATDDC010000121.1, on the reverse strand, counting down.
GAGCGCATTCGCGGGAAACATCGGGCCTCGCGCCCTCGCCGCAGCGGCCGCCCTGCTCCTCGCCTCCGGCGGCTGCGCCGTGCTCCGGCGCCACGAGGCCGCGCCGCACGCGGCCCCTCCGGGAGCGGAGCGCCGCGCGTTCGCGATCCCGGGCCACGGGGCGCTCGAGATCCCGGTGCCGAAGGGCTGGATCGCCGAGGCGAGCCCGGAGGATCCCTCGAGGCCGTCGACCATCCGTCTCGAGCCGCCCGGCGGCGGGTTCGTGGCCCTCCTCACGCCGTTCTGGAACACGGGCGAGCCCGAGGGCGCGCAGGCCCGGGCCGACGCCGCGCGGCTCTTCGCCGAGCTGGCCCGGCGAAACGCCATGGCCGGCGCGCAGGAGCAGGACATCCCGCTCGAGACCCTGGACGGCGACGGCGTCCACGGCTTCTGGTTCGGCGCCACCGATCGTTCCCTCGCCGGCAGGGAGCCCGGCCCCGAGGAATGGCGCCACGTCATCCAGGGCGCGGCCGCCGTCGGGCCGCTCGTGGTCGCCTTCACCCTGCTCGACAACGAGGAGGGGCCGCAGCGCGAGACCCTGCTCGACCTCGTCCGCGCGGCGCGCCACGTGGGCCCGATCCCGGAGCGGGGCGCGGGCGACGAGATGGAGGCCGACCCGGGGGCGCGCACCCTTCCCCTGCGCGTCGAGATCAGCGGCAAGACCTGGGCCGTGCTCGTGGATCTGCCCGGCTTCCGCATGTTCAAGCCGAAGCGCAGCGACGACGGGACCGGCGTGCTCGTGCTGGGGCAGGATCCGTCGTCCGGGATGGTGGCCTCGGTCATCCTCCGCCCCGCGGGCGGGGCGCACGACGCCGCGGGCTGCCGCGACGCGGATCTCCCGAAGATAAGGGACTCGTCGGAGCTCCTCGACCTGCGCGTCGCCGGCCCGGGAGCCTCCGCGCGCGCCACCTACGCGATCGCCGCGCCCGGCTCCTCGAAGGTGCGCCAGGAGCACGGCCACGCCTGGCTCGAGCGAGAGGGCATCTGCGCGAACGTCCATGTCTCGAAGATGGCGCCGGCGGCGGAGGACGCGGAGGTGATGGACCGGATCCTGTCGAGCGCGCGCTTCGGCGAGGACCTCTAGCGGATCGCGGACGGCCGGCGCGCCCCGGTGCTCAGCGCTTGGGCCTGGGGTCGAAGCGGACGCGGGCGCCCCAGGTGACGTTCTCGCGACCCGAGACGACGTGCCCCACGGCGCCGTTCTCGAGCACCCGGTCGAGGACGACGTGGCCCACCGTCGCGCCGTCCCGCCCCAGGACCCGGCCGATCTGCTGCGGGGCGAGGCCGATGTTGGGGCCGGCGAGCCGCACCGTGTCCTCCGTGATCTCGGCCACGGTGAGGACCGGGCCGCCGGAGCCGAGGTCTCCTCGCGGCCGCTCCCCCGAATCGCGCGGCAGCGGCGGAGGCGGGCCCGGCGAGAGGCTGAGGCGCGGCGAGAGCGAGAGCGCGCCCGGAGCGGACGCGGCGGAAGGCGGCACGCCGTAGACGAACGGAACGCGCGCCAGGGCGCCCGTCGTCGCGTCGAAGGAGCCGAGCACGGCCTTCTGGTCGGCGCCGGCCGGGAGGAGCACGTCCACCACGCGCGGGTGGGCGTCGCCCGCCGGGGCGCCGCCGAAGGCCCGGGC
>DATDDC010000120.1:0-5083 GCA_036523995.1 Anaeromyxobacter sp. | reverse complement strand
GCGAGGGCGAAGGCGAGCGGCGCGCGCGCGACGTAGTCGCCGGGCTCGCCCGGCGCGACGAAGCGATCGGGCGCCACGAAGCCCACGGTCGCGCCCGGCCGCCCGGCGGGCCGCCCCACGACGTCGCCGTTGCCGTCGCGGACGGCAGTCTGCGCCGGCACCGTGGCCCCGAGCGCCACGGGCTGCCCCGGAACGTCGGCGACGATCTCGGCGGGCGCTCCGGTCGCGAGCGAAAGGCGGACCTCGTCTCGCGAGGCGGGCCCGCCGTCCGGATACTCGGCGAGGATCCGCGCGTCGGCGCCGCCGCCGCCTCGCGGCGCGCGGTACGCGGCGCGCTGGAGCGCCCCCCGGAACGGCGCGGCGGGGGAGATCTCGCCGGCGCGGGCGGAGAGCGCGAGCCGTGCATCCGGCTCCCCCTCGCCCGCCGCGCTCGACGCCACGCACCAGACGGCGGCGCGGCTCCGCCCGTCGGCGGGCACGGCGCGCGGCCAGACCTCGCATCCGATCCGGCTCACGGCGGGGAGGTGCAGGTCCACCTCCTTGCGCCGCCGGTTGCCGAGCGCGTCCACCGACTCGGCGATGCCGGCGCGGGCGCCCGGAGGGACCACCACCGGGATGGTGAACCTCCCCGCCCGATCCGCCACGGCCGGCCCGAAGCTCCGCCCGCCGATGACGACCGTCGTCTTCACGCCCGGGTCCGACGTCCCCGGGAGCGCGATGGCGGCCGAGAGGGGGACGAGGGCGTAGCCCACGGCGCGCGGCGTCGGGCAGGTCGGGCAGCGCGGCGACAGCGCGATGAGGACGGCCACCTCGGGATGGCGCGTCGGCGGAAGCTCGAACACGCCTCGGAACCGCCCCTCGCCGGCGGGGACGATGCCGCGCACCCGCCCCGACGAGGCGAGGATCTCGGGCGGCCGCCGCTCGGGCTCCCCCCCGGGCACGGCTGCGACGGCGATCTCGAGCGCGACCTCCCGGTGCCGGCCCTTCACCGGGGAGGCGGGCGAGAAGGAGATGGAGACGGTGGCCGGCGGCGGCTCCACGCGCGCCAGCGCGGTGGCCGCGCCGGCGGCGAGCCGCACCTCGGCCGCCCCCTCCGCCGGGGCGACGCGGTAGAGCCCGGGGGCGACCGGCTCGACCGCCCCGCCCTCCGCGCGGAGCGACTCCGCGCCCCTCACGGCGACGACGTCGCCGTCGGGCGAGAGCGGCCAGGGCGGGAGCAGGAGTTCGGGAGCCGCCGCCAGCGCGAGGAAGAGGAGCGATCCGATCATGCCCCTCCCCCCTCTTCGCTAGACCCGCAGCCGGCGTCGCGCGAAGAGTACGGCCAGCGACAAGAGCGACGCCAGCCCCCCGGCGTTGCCGCAGCCGCCGGAGCGATCCGGCGCCGGTGGCGCGGCGGGCGCCGCGGTGCTCGGATCGGAGCCGCCTCCGCCCCCGCCGCACTTGCGGCGGGCCCGCTCCCGGCCGTGGTGGCCGTCGCCGTCGCGGCGGTCGTCGTCGTCGTCGCGGCAGACGTCGCCGCGGTCCGGATCGGCGAGGACGCGCACGGTGAGACGCGAACCTGGCTTGCCCTCGAGCCGGGCCGAGAGGCTGGCCCTGCCTCTCTTCACCTCGGAGGGCCGCGACAGGTCCACGACGTGCGGCTCGAAGTCCTCGGGCCGCGCCACGGCGTCGCCGCCGAGGAACACGCTCGCGGACGAGACGTGCACGGCGTGGATGCAGACGAGCACGGGCAGCGCGTCCCGCCCCGCCGGCGGATCCACGTCGAACGCGACGGACTTCGGCTCGGGCTTCCCCTCCTCGCGCGTGACGTCGAGCGTGGCGAGCACCGTCGCGTCCGCGCTCGCGCAGTCCACCGGCGGCTTCGAGACGATGGGCCAGCCGTTCGGCTCGCCGTCGAAGACGATGGGGTCGATGGGAAGCCGGTAGAGCGCGATGTCGCGGCCCGACGGAGACCCCGCGTCCTCGACGAACACGACCCGAACCTCCTCCCCGGGGACGAGGGAGAGATCGTTCAGCCGCTGGTCCGTCTGGCTCGGGTGCGGGACGAAGACGAGGTTCGAGTCGCCGGGCGGCGTCTTCCACCGCCACACCGCCACCTGCGAGAAGGTGCTCGAGTGATCGTCGAAGGCGACCCACTCGCCGGAGAGGTGCGGGTTGCTCTGGGGGCCGGCCCCGGGCAGCGCGGTGAGGAAATTGCCGTCGCGGTCGTAGATCTCGATGTCCTCGCCCGTCGGGCCGCCCGAGTTGCGCGCCACGGCGATGACAGGCTTCGTGCCGTCGAACCCGATGGAGACGCCGCTCGCCACGCCGTCGCAGATGTGCTTCCAGTTCGAGGGGCCCTGCGCCGAGTCGTGGAGCCACACCGAGCTTCCGCGGGCATCGTCGATGTACGCGACGAGGTCGCCGAAGGCGGCGGGCGAGTGCTGGTTGCCGGCGGGATCGGTGTCGCCCGCGGTCCGCAGCACGTACTCGATCCCGGGCACGTAGCGGCTCACCACGATGTCCATGTCGGTCGTGCCGTTCGGCAGCTGCCGCTGGTGCTCCCATGCGGCCACCGCGGAGTGCACGACCGGGTTGGAGACGGGCCCGTCCCCTCCCTGGGGAGGCGTCCGCAGGGGCCTGTCGGTCGTCCAGGTCTCGATGACGATGCCTTCCTGCGTCCGGTAGATCGCGGTGCTGAGGAAGACGTCGGGAGAGTCCTGGGGGCCGGGGCCGCCCGCGATGATCTGCGTGCCCCCGAGGATGTCTCGCAGGAAGACGTCGAGGTCCCCCGACGGCCCGGGCCCGGCGTAGACCACGAACTGGCCGTCGATGGCGGGATCCACCTGATCGCCGGGGTCCGAGACGAGGAGCTGGAAGGTGCCGACGGGCTTGGCCAGCGGGATCGCGGGGAGCACGCACACGACGAGCGCGGCGGCGATGTGACGCGTCGTGAACAGTTGGCGCCCCTCCCGGCGGGGTCTCCGGTACCGATCGATATTGGGGGACCAGCGACCGGCCGGTCAAGCGCCCAGCTGCCCCGTGGATGTGGGAGCCTGCGCCTACTTGCGCGGCTGCACCCACAGATCGCGCGTGTCGAAGCGCGTGTCGGGTGCCCGCGTGTCGAGCAGCACGACGGGCCCCTCCGCGTGCGCCGCCCCGGCGACGCCGTGGGCCCTGGCCGTGAGGCGCTGCCGGCCCTCGCGGAGGACCACGACGTGCATGAAGCGGCCGTCGGGCTGCACGTCGACGCGCTCGTCGCCGAGGAGCACCACGGCGCCGGGCGCCGTGCGGCCGGTGACGACGATGCGCCGCTGGTTCGTGGCGCGCTCCGCAGGCCAGCTCACCTTGAGGAGGAGCGACGCCGGAATGGGCGCCGGTGGGGAGGGCCGCTCGCCGGCGGCCGCGACCGACTGCTCCCCCTGCTTCAGGAGGACGGCCTTCCCCGCAGACCGGAACTCCGCGGTGCCGCGCTGCACGCCCACCGCCACGACGCCTCCGGAGCGGGCCATCGCCATCTCGCCGCTCGTGGTCCTCGCGACGGCGCCGCTCGAGGCCTCGATCTCGACGGTGCGGCCGCGCTCCTCCTGGACGTTGGCCGACACGAGACCTGCGGCCAGGTGGAACCGGGACAGCTCGGCGGTGATCTCCCGGACGTCGAAGCGGCCGCCTTCCTCGAGGGTCACCTCGTAGCTGCCGCCCGCCAGGGCGACGCGGGCGCCCGGACCGGTCTCGATGGCGTCCTCCGGGCGAAGCTCCGCCCCGGGGGCGACGCGGGTGCGGACGCCGCCGCGCACCACGGTGACCTCGCCGGCCGCCCGCGAGACCGTGAGCCTCACCGGCGCTGCGGCAGGGGCCGCGGCCGCAGTCGGGCGCCCCGGCTCGGGGCCGAGCAGCAGGCGGTAGGCGACGGCGGTTCCCGCGACGAGCAGGGCCACCACGGCCCAGAACACGGCTCGCTCGCGACCGCCCGCCATCGCGCCACTATAGCGTCATGGCGCCGGTGAGGGGGCGGGCAGGCGCACGGTGAAGAGGCTACCCTCGCCCGGCCGGCTCTCCACCGCGATCTTGCCGCCGTGCTCCGCGACGATGCGGTACGAGACGGAGAGCCCGAGGCCGACGTTGCTCCACTGCTCCTTCGTCGTGAAGAAGGGCTCGAAGATACGCGGCAGGTGCTCCGGCGAGATGCCCTTCCCGCCGTCGCGGACGGCGATCTCCACGCCGTCCTCCCGGCGGGCCGTGGAGACGGAGATGGCCGCGCCCGCCTTGCCCAGGCAGGCGGTGCGCGCGTTCGTGAGGAGGTTCACCACCACCTGGGAGAGCTGCCCGGGATCGCCCTTCACCCGCGGCGCCGGCGTGGCGAGCGAGACGTCGAGCGGGATGCCCGCCGCCCGCACGATCTCGCCGGCGAGCCCGACCGCGTCGCTCACCACCCGGTTCAAGTCCACGTCCTCGAAGTCCGGCTCCGACCGCTGCTGGCTGAAGCGGAGGAGGCTGTGGGTGATGTCGCGGCAGCGGCGCGCCAGCGTCTCGATCTTGCCGAGGAGCGCGCGATCGGGATGTCCCTCCGGCTTCTCCTCGAGGAGGAGCTGGGCGTTGCCGAGGATGCCGGTGAGCGGGTTGTTGATCTCGTGCGCCACGCCCGCGCCGAGCTGGCCCAGGGCGGCGAGCTTCTGCGTCTCGACGAGCTGGGCCTGGGTCCGGCGCAGCTCCTCGGTCCGCGCCTCCACCTCGCGCTGCAGCTCCTCGTTCCAGCGCTCGAGCTTCAAGCGCGCGGACTGGAGATCCGCCGCCATTCCGTTGAAGGTGCGCGAGACCTGGGCGACCTCGTCCGAGCCGTCCTCGGGGAGCCGCACCGAGAGCTCTCCGCTCCCCAGCGCCCGCGCCGCCGACTCGATGCGGGCGAGGCCGCGCGTGGTGCGGCGGGCGAGGAGGAACGAGAGGGCGAGCACGGCCGCGAGGACCGCGGCGGAGGCGAAGAGGACCCCCCGGCGCATCGCCACGATCTCGCCGTAGGCGCGATCGGCCGGGATGGCCACCAGCACGCCGAAGCCCTGCCCCTCGCCGAGCGGCACCCACGCCGCCAGGACGCCCGCGCCCTGGA
>DATDDC010000119.1:0-4911 GCA_036523995.1 Anaeromyxobacter sp. | reverse complement strand
CGGGCGCGGCCGCCGCGGCGCGGTCCAGGACCTCGCGCGCCTCCGCGTCCCTGCCCAGCCCGGCGAGGAGCCGGCCCCGCATGAGGAGCAGATCGGACCGGGCGGCGGGGTCGGCCGTGGCGGTCGCCTCCGCCTCGAGCGCTTCGGCAGCGAGCGCGTCGTCCCCGGCGTCCATGGCGAGCCGCCGGCAGGCGCGGAGGTTGGGCAGGAACCCGGGGTCGAGGCGGAGGGCGCGGCGGTGGAAGGAGAGCGCCGCCGCCGCGTCGCCGAGGCGCTCCTCGTAGATGCGGCCCGCCTCGAAGAGGAGCTGCGCCGCCGCGGGCCTGGGGCCGAGCGCGGAGGCCTCGTGCTCGAAGGCGGCGGCGACGGAGGCCCAGTCCATCGCGTCGCCCGGCGCCGAGGGGGCCGTGTCGATGCGGGCGGCGACCTCGCTCGCTATGGAGTCGGCGCCGGGGCCCTCGGTGTGGTCACCGGTGGGTCGCCAGGGGGAGTTCTCGCCCTCGGGCTCAGGCCGCGTCGGGAGCGGGACCTCGCGGGGCACGGGGACCGGGGCCCGGCTACGGCTCGAACCTGTCGATCTTCCCCGACTTGACGAGGATCTCCAGCGCCCCCTTCGTCGCCTTCTCCTTGTCCGTGCCCTGGAGCTTCACGACGAGTGGCGCCGCAGGACCCTTCGAGGTGGGTGGGGGGTACACCGTCACGGCCCAAGTGTCGCCGAGATCCTTGTCGACGTGGACTCGGCATTCCATGCTTCCGACGAAGGCGCGTGCCATGCTTGGAGCTCCAGGAGTTTGGACGGCAAGATATCCCGAAAGGCAGTCCATGAGAAAGATCGGCCTCCTCCTCGTCTCGCTCGCGGCGTGCTCGAGCGGGCCCCGGCTGCCGAAGACGGCGCAGGGCACTCCCGCGATAACCGTCGGTGGAGCGGTGAAGGGAGGCCCGTACGCCCTCGGCCGCGCGGACCTCGACAAGCTCCCTCGCCGCTCGGTGCGCGGCATCGATCCCGCGAGCGGGCGGGAGGCGGTCTGGGAAGGGACGGCCGCCGACGAGATCGTGGGACGGCGCGTGGAGCCCATGAGAGGCGCCGACCTCGTCCTCGTGCGCACCGCGGATCGGGCGGCCATCGCCATCCCGCTCACGATCCTCGTCCAGAGCAAGCCGGTGCTCGCCGATCACGCCGACGGCGCCCGGATCGCGACCAACGTGCTCGCGTGGCCGACCCTGGAGCAGCGCGGCCTGGAGACCGATCCGCGGGCGAGCCTCTGGTGGGCGCGCGACGTCGTGGCGATCGACCTCGTCGACTCGCAGAAGACGTTCGGCCCGGCCCTCGCGACCCCCGACGGCGCGGTGGACGGCGCCCGCAGGGGCTCCGCGCTCTTCGGAGAGCGCTGCATCGCCTGCCATCGCATGCGCGGGATCGGCGGCCAGCGCGGCCCGGAGCTCACGATGGTGGCCGCGCGCATGCGACAGGCCCCCTTCATCGCGCTCCTCGACAAGCACCCGGGGTGGAAGGGCACCGGCGGCGATCCTCCGGGGGAGCAGGGCGCCCGGGAGCTCTGGTCCTTCCTGCACGCGGTCGCCGTGGCGGCGCCGAACGCGCCCTCGCCGGACCCGGTCACCGCGGAGCGCGGCGACGCTCGCTGAAGCGGCGGGCGGGAGGATCGGGGGGGCGGGAGCCGCGGCGCGACGGAGTCGCCTGCCGCGAGAGCCGCGAGGCGAGCGCAGGGGCAGCCGGATGAGGCTGCCCCGTAGCGAGCGGGGGGATCGGGGGGGCGCGAGCCGCGGCGCGACGGAGTCGCCGCCGCGGCGAGTGTCCCCCCGCCTAGATCGTCCAGATGTAGCCGATCCGGACGCCGACCAGCTCCGCGAGCTGCTTCGCCACGTGCCGGCCGTCCCGCCCCGCCACCCAGCGCGGGATGACGACGTGGAACTCGCCGCCCGTCAGCTCGGCGGCCGAGGCGAAGAGCTGCCATCGGCTCGCCACCTCCTCGAGCGTCACGGGGCCGGGCGAGAGCACGTCCATGAAGGTCGGCTTGGGCGCCTCGCAGAAGAGGCTCGGGCGGTGGTCGCACATGGCGCCGTGGATGACCTCGGGCTGGTCCCAACCCGGCAGGTCCGCCCGGACGCCCGCATAGCCGGCGAGCGGGAGCGTCTCCGCCATGAGCTGGATGAAGGAATCCCGCTGGACGTCGTTTCCAGCTGCGGCCGTCTCCAGCATGACGCCCCCCGTCGGTTGGCACCGCCGCGCAGCTCCGCCCGGACCTCCTGGGAGAAGGGTGGGTCCGGGTACGCGCAAGCGCATCCCCTGCAGGGCCGCCCGCCTTCGCGGAACCTCGCCAGCGGGGAGACGCGCGACTACAGTTGCCGCGCCTTCGACGCCGTTCCGAAGGAGGAACCGATGGATCGCCTATCGCTCGACGTGAACGGCTCCTTCGACCCGTCCGCCGGAGGGCTCGCCCTTGCGGACCTCGACGGGATCGCACCCGCTGCCCGCGCCGCCTTCGACGGCTTCGAGGCTCGCCGGCGCTCGGGCGAGGTCGGATTCGCCGACCTGCCCGCGGGCACCGCTGCGGCCGAGGCGACGGGGCGGCTCGCGAAGGAGCTCTCGGCACGGTTCGAGAACCTGCTCGTCCTGGGGATCGGCGGCAGCTCGCTCGGCGGACGCGCCATCGTCTCGGCGCTGTGCCACCCGTTCCACAACCTCCTCCCGCGCGAGCGGCGGGGCGGGATGCGCGTCTTCTTTCCCGACAACTCCGATCCCGCGACCTTCGAGGCGCTGCTCGGCACGCTCGACCTCGCCGAGACCTGCTTCGCGACCGTCACGAAGTCGGGGGGAACGGCGGAGACGATGTCCCAGCACCTCGCCCTCCGCGAGCGGTGCATCGCGCGCTTCGGCGAGGAGGGCTACCGCGAGCGCTGCGTCCTCGTCACGGATCCGGCGAAGGGCGCGCTGCGCGCCATCGCGCAGGCGGAGCGGCTCCGCGCGCTGCCGGTCCCGGCCAACGTCGGCGGCCGGTACAGCGCGCTCTCGGCGGTCGGGCTCCTCCCGGCGGCCGCGGCGGGCGTCGACGTCGCCTCGCTCCTCGCGGGCGCGGCGTCGATGGAGGGGCGCTGCCGGACGGGCTCCCTGCGCGAGAATCCCGCGCTCCTCTACGCGGCGACCCTCCACCTCCTCGACGCGAAGAAGGGCCGTCACATCCACGTCCTCATGCCCTACGCGGACGCGCTGCGCGACCTCGGCGACTGGTTCGTGCAGCTCTGGGCCGAGTCGCTCGGCAAGAAGCCCGCGGCCGGGCCGACGCCGTTCCGCGCGGTGGGCGCGACGGACCAGCACTCGTCCCTGCAGCTCATGATGGAGGGGCCGCTCGACAAGGTGGTCACGTTCGTGCGCGTGGCGAGGCCTCGCGCCGACCTGTCGATCTCGGTTCCCCTGGGCTACCGCGGCCACGCCGAGATCGCCTACCTGGACGGCCACACCATGGGAGAGCTCATCGACGCGGAGCGCCGCGCCACCGACGCCGCGCTCCGGCGCGCGGGCAGGCCGACGGCGCTCGTCCAGATCCCCCGGCTCGACGCGCGCGCCATGGGAGAGATCCTCATGCTGCTCGAGCTCGCCACGGCCTACGCGGGCGGCCTCTACGGCGTGAACGCGTTCGACCAGCCGGGGGTCGAGGCGAGCAAGCGGTACACGCAGGGCCTCCTCGGCCGCGCCGGGTACGAGAAATACCGCGACGAGCTCGCCGCCGCGGCGGCGAGCGACCCCGCGCTCGTCGTCGGCTGACGTGGACGGCCGGGCGTGTGACGTGGACGGCCGGGCGAGCGGAGGGGCAGCCGGATGAGGCTGCCCCGGCCCCCCAGGGGGCCCCCAACGATGAGCGCGGCTTCGCCGCGGGTCCGCATCTCGAGCGAGCGGGGGGATCGGGGGGGCGCGAGCCGCGGCGCGACGAAGTCGCAAGCCGCGGCGAGTGTCCCCCCGCCCTAGAGGAACACCGACGTCCGCGCGGCGACGCCCTCGTCCAGCATCGACTGGAGCGCCGTCCTCACGCGGTCCGCGATGGCGGCGACCGCGGCCGGATCGTCCGCCGCGCCGGCCGCGAGATCGCTCACCTCCACGGGCTCCCCGAAGCGGAGCGTCCAGCGCGACGGCAGCGGCAGGAGCGCCGCCCGCGCGAACCGCAGCGAGGAGGTGCCCGGGACGAGCGGGATCCCCAGCCGGTCTGCGAGCCAGCCCGTTCGCGAGATGGCCGGCGAGGCCTCCTCGCTCCCGACGATGGCGCACGGGACGATGGGAGCGCGCGCGCGGATCGCGACCTTCACGAACCCGCCGCGCCCGAAGTGCTGGATGCGGTAGCGATCCCGCCACGGCTTCCTCGCGACGGCGCTGCCCTCCGGGAAGACGCTCACGACGTCGCCCGCTCCGAGCACCGCGAGCGCGGCGTCCGGGCTCGCGCGGAGCGCGCCGTACCGGACGGCGGCCGGCCCGATCACGGGGAGGTCGCACTCGGCGTCGTCGAGGAGCGGCCGGAGGTTCCGCCGGGCGGGGTGGCCGCGCCTCACGGCGTGCCGGAGGACGAAGGCGTCCCAGGGCACCGCCCCGGCGTGGTTCGCGACGACGATGGCCGGCCCCGAGGACGGGAGGCGCGCGGCGTCCAGCACGGCGACTCGCCACCAGACGGAGCAGAGGACCTCCACGAGGGCGTCGAGCCGCTCGGCGAAGCGGTCGTCCATGCCGAAGCGGTCGAGCCGCTCGGCGGGCTCGAGGAGCTTCAGGAGATCCAGGCCCTGCGCGAGCCGGCGCTTCACGGCGGGCAGGAGCCGCGCCATCGCCTCGCGGAGCTCGCCGGGCGCGCTCGGGATGCCCGACCGCGCCGCCAGCTCCTGGAGGCGGGCCTCGACGCCGTCGAGCGCCGC
>DATDDC010000118.1:0-7269 GCA_036523995.1 Anaeromyxobacter sp. | reverse complement strand
GTACGACGCTCGCGGCGGTGGGCGGGGCCATCGCCGCGCCCACGGTGTCCGTCGTCCCCGGCATGGGCGTCGAGGTCATCGTCCTCGCCTTCGCGGTCATCGTCATCGGCGGGCTGGGGAGCATGCCGGGCGCGGCGCTCGGCGCCGTCGTCGTGGGCGTCGTGCGCTCGGCCGCGGTGCACTGGGCCCCGCAGGTCGAGCTCTTCAGCATCTACGTCGCCATGGCCCTCGTCCTCGCCATCCGGCCGCGCGGCCTCTTCGTCGCGCCGGAGGCCCGCAAGATATGAGCGCGAGAGACCGCACCGTCCCGAGGCTCGGCGTCGCGCTCGCGGCGCTCCTCGCCCTCTCCCCGCTCCTCCCGGACTGGGCGCTCTTCCTCGGCACCATCTCCCTCGCGAAGGGGCTCGTGGCGCTCGGCCTCGTCCTCCTCATGCGCACCGGGCTCGTCTCCTTCGGGCAGGGGCTCTACTTCGCGCTCGGCGCCTACGCCGCCGGCATCGCCCCGCAGCTCCTCGGCGTGCACGACGCGCTCCTCATGGTGCTCGCCGGGGCGGGCGCCGCGGCCGCGGTGGGCCTCGTCCTCGGCGTCCTCCTCGCCCGCTACCGCGCCATCTTCTTCGCCATGCTGAGCCTCGCCTTCTCCATGATCCTGTACGGCCTCCTCGTGAAGTCGCCCGCCCTCGGCTCGACGGACGGCTTCAACGCCGCCGCGCGGACGGTGGCGGGCCTCGCCCTCGAGGGCTCCGTCGCGCGCTACGCGCTCTTCGCCCTGGCCGCCCTCGCCGCCTTCGCGGGGGCGGCCCTCCTCCACCGCTACCTCGCCTCGCACCTCGGCCGGCTCACCCCGGCCGTCCGGGACAACGAGCTCCGCGTCGAGTACATGGGCGCGTCGGCGCGGAACGTCGTCCACCTGAACCTCGTCTTCGCCTCCGCGCTCGCCGGCGCGGGCGGGGCCGTCGCGGCCCTGGCCGTGGGCCACGTCGACCCGGACAGCACGGCCTACTGGACCACCTCCGGCGAGTTCGTGTTCGTGGCGATCCTCTCGGGCACGGGGAGCGTCGCGGCGCCGTTCCTGGGCGCGGTGCTCCTCGAGGTGCTCCGGAACTTCGCCTACGCCCACGCGCCGAACACGTGGCAGCTCGTGGTGGGCGGGGTCATGCTCCTCGTCATCCTCTTCCTGCCGGAGGGGCTGTGGTCGCTCTTCCGGAGGCGCCGGCCGGGGACCGCCTGACGGCGCGACGCCATGACGCCCATCCTCGAGACGAGGGACCTCACGAAGACCTTCGGCGCCATCACCGCCGCCTCCGGCATCAGCGTGGCCGTGGCCGAGGACACGGTGGTCGGCCTCATCGGCGGGAACGGCGCGGGAAAGACCACCTTCGTGAACCTCGTCACGGGCTACCTCTCGCCCACGCAGGGCACGGTGCGCTTCGCCGGGAGGGACATCACCGGCGTCTCGCCGCGCCGGATCACGCGCATGGGGATCTGCCGCTCCTTCCAGATCCCCCAGGTGTTCGAGTCCCTCTCCGCCCGGGAGAACCTGCTCGTGGGCCTCGGCATCGTGGCGCTGGGGCGGCGCTTGTTCGCCGAGGGGGCCGCGTCCCTGCGCGCGCCCGAGGAGGCGGCGGACGAGATGCTGGCGCGCTTCCGGCTGGAGCGCTTCCGGGACGCGCGGGCGAGCGTGCTCCCCGAAGGCACCCGCAAGCTCCTCGACATCGCCATGGCGCTCGCGGTGAAGCCGCGCCTCCTCCTCCTCGACGAGCCCACGAGCGGCGTCTCCGCCGACGAGAAGTTCGCCCTCATGGACCTCGTGCTCGGCGCGGTGCGGGCGGACAAGGTGACCGTGCTCTTCGTCGAGCACGACATGGAGATCGTGCGCCGCTACACCGAGCGCGTCCTCGCCTTCTACGAGGGGCGCGTCATCGCCGACGGGACGCCCGCGGACGTCTTCGGGAACGCCGACGTGCGCCGCTACGTGGTGGGCGGGGCCCAGGCCGCGCCGGCGCGGGAGGGCACGTGCTGAGGGTCGCCGCGCTCGACGTGTCCATCCAGTCCGTGCGCATCCTGCGCGGCGTGGCCCTCACCGTCGAGAAGGGGCAGCTCGCGGGCCTCATCGGCCGGAACGGCGCCGGCAAGACCACCCTCATGCGCACCATCATCGGCGCGCTCACCCCGGTCCGCGGCGACATCGAGCTCGAGGGCCGCTCCCTCGCCGGCGTGCCCGCGCACGCCCGCGCCCGCATGGGCGTCGGCTACATGCCCGAGGACCGCCGCATCGTCCCGCAGCTCACCGTCGAGGAGAACGTGCTCCTCCCGGCCTGGGCCGCCGGGGAGGACCGGCGCGAGCGGCTCGCCCGCATCTACGACATGATCCCGGAGGTCGCGGCGCTCCGGGACCGCAAGGGCCTCCAGCTCTCCGGCGGCCAGCAGAAGCTCGCGGCGCTCGCGCGCGCGCTCATGTGCGGCACGAAGCTCCTCCTCCTCGACGAGCCCTTCGAGGGCGTCGCGCCCGTTTTGGCGCAGCGCCTCGCCGAGGTGGTGGCGGCCCTGCGCGACGAGGGCGTGGCCGTGGTGCTCTCCGAGTCCGATCTCTCCCATTCGAGGAAGCTCCTCGACGTCGTGTTCCGCATCGACCGCGGCGAGGTGGCCCGCGGCGCGGCGGAGCCGGAAATCGTAGCGGGGGGACCTCGCGCCCCCCCGCAAGGAGACGAGCCATGAAGACCGTCGCCACGGTGCTGCGCGCCGTCGCCGATCGCCCCTACACCGCCTCGCGCCCGCTCTCGGTCGAGGAGGTCGACCTCGGGGCTCCCCGCCCGGGCGAGCTCCTCGTCCGCATCGAGGCCGCGGGCGTGTGCCACTCCGACGTCTCCGTCGTCGACGGCTCCCGCGTGCGGCCGCTCCCCATGGCCCTCGGCCACGAGGCCGCGGGCGTCGTGGAGGCGACCGGGGCGGGCGTGCACGACGTCCGGGCCGGCGATCACGTGGTCCTCACCTTCGTCCCGAGCTGCGGGCGCTGCGCCGAGTGCTCGTCGGGGCGCCCCGCCCTGTGCCTCCCGGCCGCCGCCGCGAACGGAGCCGGGACGCTCCTCCACGGGCCCTCGCTCCTGCGCGACGGCGCGGGGAAGCCCCTCTTCCATCACCTCGGCGTGTCGGGCTTCGCGCGGCACGCGGTGGTGGCGCGCGAGTCGGCGGTGGTCGTGCCGGGGGACGTGCCCCTCTCGACGGCCGCGCTCTTCGGCTGCGCCGTCCTCACCGGCGCGGGCGCGGTGCTCAACACCGCCTCGGTGCGCCCGGGGCAGTCGGTCGCGGTCTTCGGCCTGGGCGGCGTTGGGCTCGCGGCGGTGATGGGCGCGGCGGTGGCGAGCGCCTGGCCCATCCTGGCCGTCGATCCCGTGGAGGCGAAGCGCAAGCTCGCCCTCGAGCTCGGCGCCACGCACGCGTTCGCGCCCGAGGAGGCCGAGAAGGCGGTGAAGGACCTGACGGGCGGCGGCGCCGAGGTCGGCTTCGAGGCGGCGGGCGTCCCCGCCGTGCTCGAGGCCGCGTTCCGCGCCACCCGCCGCGGGGGCACCACCGTGGCGATGGGCCTCCCCCACCCCTCGAAGACGCTCACGTTCCCGGCGCTCGCGTTCGCGGGCGAGGGGCGCACGCTCGTCGGCTCCTACATGGGGTCTGCGGCGCCGCAGCGCGACCTGCCGCGCTATGTCGCGCTCTGGAAGGCGGGGCGCATGCCGGTGGACAGGCTCCGCAGCGCGTCCCTGCCGCTCGAGAAGGTGAACGAGGCGTTCGAGGCGCTGGCCGCCGGGGTGGCGGTGCGCCAGGTCCTGCTGCCCCACGGATGAGCGCGTGCTAATGATGTGCGGGCCCCGCGAACGCAGGAGCGCGCCGGGAAGCGCCTCGCGAAGCGGCGGATGCCGCCGCGAGGCGCCAAGGGACCCGGCAAGCAGGGGTGGGGCCCCGCGAGCTCTGCTCGCGGGGTGGGGCGGCACGCCCCGTTACGAACGCAGGAGAACGCCATGGCCATCGAGTCCATGAACCCCGCCACCGGAGAGCGCCTCGCCACGTTCCCGGAGACGCCGGCCGCAGAGGTCGACCGGATCCTGACCGCGGCCGTCCGTGCGCAGCGCGCCTGGGCGCGCCAGCCGTTCGCCGCGCGGGCGGCGCCCATGCGCAAGGTCGCCGCCATCCTGAAGGAGCGGGCCCAGGACCTCGCCAGGCTCGCCGCGCTGGAGATGGGCAAGCCTCTCAAGGACGGCGTCGGCGAGGTGAACAAGTGCGCCTGGGTGTGCGAGCACAACGCCGAGCACGCCGAGCGCTACCTCGCGCCGCGCGAGGAGACGAGCGACGGGAGCCGCGCCTACGTGCGCTTCGACCCGCTCGGCGTGGTCCTCGCCGTGATGCCCTGGAACTTCCCCTTCTGGCAGGTGTTCCGGTTCATCGCGCCCCACCTCATGGCGGGGAACGGCGGCATCCTGAAGCACGCCTCGAACATCCCCCAGTGCGCGCTCGCCATCGAGAAGGCGATGCACGACGCCGGCTTCCCGAAGGACCTCTTCCGGACCGTGCTCCTCCCCTCGAAGGCCATCCGGCCCCTCATCCAGGATCCGCGCATCGCGGCCGTCACCATCACGGGCAGCGAGCCCGCCGGCCGGGACGTGGCGGAGGCGGCGGGCCGGGCCCTGAAGCCGTCCGTGATGGAGCTCGGCGGCTCGGATCCCTTCATCGTGCTCGCGGACGCCGATCTCGACGAGGCCGCCAGGGTGGGCTCGCTCGCCCGGACCATGAACGCCGGGCAGAGCTGCATCTGCGCGAAGCGCTTCATCGTGGAGGCGCCGGTCTACCAGGCGTTCCTCTCGAAGCTCACCGCCAACATGCAGAAGGTGAAGGTGGGCGACCCGCTCGATCCCTCGACCGACATCGGACCGCAGTCGCGTCGCGAGCTGCGCGACGAGATGCACGGGCAGGTGAAGATGGCCATCCAGCAGGGCGCGCGGCCGGTGCTCGGCTGCACGCTGCCCGAGGGGAAGGGCGCGTTCTACCCGCCGAGCGTGCTCGCCGACGTCCGGCCGGACAACGTCGCCGCGAAGGAGGAGATCTTCGGGCCCGTCGCCGCGGTGATGTCCGCGGCGACCGCCGAGGAGGCCATCGACATCGCGAACGCCTCGCGCTTCGGCCTGGGGGCCGCGCTCTGGACGCGGGATCCCGCGAAGATCGAGCGGCTCGTGCCCCTCATCGAGGCCGGCGCGGTGTTCGTGAACGGGCTCGTGAAGAGCGATCCGCGCCTGCCCTTCGGCGGCGTGAAGGCCTCCGGGTTCGGGCGCGAGCTCGGGCTCGAGGGCATCCGCTCCTTCACGAACGCGAAGACCGTCTGGATCAAGTGACGGCGGCCGCGGGCCCCGGAGAGCCGGCCCGGGCCGGAGCCGGCGACCCGGCGCCGGGCGGGGGTCGCGCGGGGGCGTTCGCCGCGCTCGTGCTCCTCGCGCTCGTGTGGGGCTATTCGTGGGTGGTCATCAAGGTCGCCACCCGCGATTCCTCGCCCCTCGCGCTCGCCGCGCTGCGGAGCCTCATGGGCGCGGCGGCGCTCCTCGCCGTCCTCGCCCTGACCCGCCGCCCGCTCCGGCCGCCGCCCTTCGGGCCGACGCTCGTGCTGGGCTTCCTCCAGACCGTGGGCTTCAGCGTGCCGCAGACGGTGGCGGTCTCGCTGGGGGGCGCGGGGCGCATCGCGGTCCTCGCGTACACCATGCCGTTCTGGATCGCGCTCCTGGCCTGGGCGTTCCTCGGGGAGCGGCCCACCCGCGCGCGCCTCGCGGCCCTCGCCCTCGCCGCGGTGGGGCTGTCGCTCGTGGTCGGGCCGCTCGGGGGGCGATCCGCGCTGTCGGGCCTCCTGGGCGTCGCCTCCGGGCTGTTCTGGGCGGCGAGCTCGGTATGGGCGATCCGCACGCTGCTCGGCCGCGGCTACGATCTCCTCTCCGTCACCGCCTGGCAGATGGTGTGGGGGAGCGCCGTGCTCGCGGGGCTCGCCCTCGCCTTCCCGGGCCACGTCCGGTGGACGCCCACGCTCGTCGCTGCGCTCGCGTTCCTCGGGCTCGGGGGGACCGCCCTCGGGTGGGCGCTCTGGACGTTCGTCCTCTCGCGCATGCCGGCCACGGTGGCCGGGCTCGGCTCGCTGGCGACGCCGGTCGTCGGCGTGGTGAGCGCGGCCGTGCAGCTCGGCGAGCTGCCCTCGCGCGCCGAGCTCGCGGGGATGGGGTGCATCGTGATCGCGCTGCTCGTGAACGCGCGGGCCGGCTCGGCGCGCCGGCCCGGGGCGCGGGGAGGCGCAGGAGGCCCACATCCACTCAGCCCGGACCGGGGCCCGATCTTGCCCGCGCGTACGCGACGGTGATACGGCCTCCCCCCATGACCCTCCACGTCACGCTCGCGATCGCGGCCCTCCTCGCCGCGGCCGCGCTCTTCTTCTCGGCGTCGTCGCGCGCCCTCGCCACCATCGCGCTCGTCGCGGCGGGGCTCGAGGTGGCCATGGCGTTCGGCAAGATCCACTTCGCCGTCGCGGGCGTGCCCCTCGGGCTCGTCCTGGGGCTCGCCCTCGCCGTGCCGGGCGCGCTCGCCTGGCTGCGCGCCAGCGCCAAGTCGGCCATCTCGGCAGCGGCGATCGTGGCCCTGGCCGGCGTCCTCCAGGTGCTCTCCGCGATCGGCAGCCGGATCTAGCGGGAAGCCTCCGGCGAGGCGAAGGTGCGCCGGAAGAAGCCGTGCACCCGGTGCGGCAGGCCCGCGCCCGGCAGCGCCATGAACGGGCAGAGATCGCGCACGACGCGGATGCCGTGGGCCTCGCAGAAAGCGATGGCCTCCTCGCTCGCCGCTCCGGCCCCGGCGCCCCGGTGCATCCAGACGCGGCGCACGCCGGCCTCGGCGCAGTCGCCGACGATCTGCTCGGTCACCGCGGGCGCCGTCATGAGGAGCGCGGCGTCCGGCGGCGGCGACACGTCCTGGATGCGCTCGAAGCACGGGCGGCCCTCGGCCTCCTTCATGCCGGGGTGCACCGGCACGACGTCGTAGCCGCGCCGCGCGAGCTCGCGGAGCACCATCCTGCTGAAGTCCTTCTCGTGACGAGAGACGCCCACCACCGCGATCCGCTTCGCGCGCAGGAACTCGCGGGCGTCCTCCAGGGAGGTAGGCAGCGTCTTCATGGTTCCACCTCGGACCGCGAAGGTAGCTCGCTCGCCCGCGGCCGGCCAGCGGCCTCTTCGCCGCGCGCGGGCGCGGCTCCCGCCC
>DATDDC010000117.1:0-2856 GCA_036523995.1 Anaeromyxobacter sp. | reverse complement strand
CCCCTTCGCGGCGCGGGCGCCGGGCCGTCACAACCGCCGGCCTCGCGGGCCCCTCCTCCTCGAACACGGAGGACGCCATGACCTCGAAGACCTCGCTTCCCTTCGCCGCCGTCCGGACCTCGAAGGACCACGGCCTCGCTGCCTTCGCCGCGGCGCTGCTCGCCGCGTTCGCGCTCTCCGCGGGCGCGTTCCTGCCCCGCATCGAGGCCTCCGCCGCGCACGAGGCCTCGGCGCGCGCCTCGTCTCCCGCGTACGCGGCCGCCGAGAAGGCGCCCGCGAAGCGCGGCTGATGCGGACGAGGACGGGCGGCCCGCCCGGCTCAGGCGTGCGGCGCTCCCGCGCTCGCGACGCCGGTGCCGATCGGGCAGGAGACGCCGGTGCCGCCGAGGCCGCAGTAGCCCCCGGGGTTCTTCGCGAGGTACTGCTGGTGGTAGTCCTCCGCGTAGTAGAACGGCGGCGCCGCGCGGATCTCCGTCGTGACGGCTCCGAAGCCCCGGTCGGCGAGCGCGCGGGCGTATGCGTCGCGCGACGCCTCGGCCTCGCGGCGCTGCGCCTCCGAGTGGACGTAGATGGCGGAGCGGTACTGCGTGCCGAAGTCGTTTCCCTGCTGCATGCCCTGCGTCGGGTCGTGCGACTCCCAGAAGGCGCGCAGGAGGTCCTCGTACGCGATGCGGCGAGGATCGAACGAGACCCGCACCACCTCCGCGTGGCCCGTGCGGCCCGTGCACACCTCGCGGTACGTCGGGTTGGGCGTCGAGCCGCCCTGGTAGCCCACCGCCGTGGAGTACACGCCGGGAAGGCTCCAGAAGGCCCTCTCCGCGCCCCAGAAGCACCCCAGGCCGAAGTCGGCGAGGGCGTGCCCTTCCGGGAAGGGCGGCACGATCCGGTTCCCGGACACGAAGTGGCGCTCGGGGACCGGCATCGACTCCTGCCGGCCGGGCAGCGCCTCGGCGGGCGTGGGCAGGCGGGCCGGCTTCGAAGAGAAGAGCGACATGGAGACCTCCGGCGCCGGATCTAGCCGCGGTCCGCCCGCGCCGCACGCCCGGGGCGAGCGGGCCCGACGTTTCGGGCTGCGCCCGAGGCGCGAGCGGGTACACTGCCACGGGCGCGATGCGCTACGACGTCATCATCCTGGGCGGCGGCGTGAACGGAGCGGGCGTCGCGCGCGACTGCGCCATGCGCGGCCTCTCCGTGCTCCTCCTCGAGAAGGCCGACTTCGGCGTCGGCGCCTCCGGCAACAGCTCGGGCATGATCCACGGCGGCATCCGCTACATGCTCACGGACCGGAAGGTCACCGAGCTCTCGTGCCGGGACTCCGGGTACATCCAGCGCATCGCGCCGCACCTCCTCTTCCGCATCCCGTTCCTCATCCCCTTCGCCTCGCGCGAGGACGGGGCGACGCTCCGGGACCGCGCCGAGTGGTACGCGATGGAGGTCTACGTCGGCACCTACGACCTCTACCAGCCGCTCAAGCGCGGGAAGCCCTCGGCGCGGCTCACCCCCGAGGAGCTGTACGCGCTCGAGCCCGCGCTCCGCCCCGGCCTCGCCGGCGCCGTGTCGACCGACGAATGGGGCATCGACGCCTTCCGGCTCTGCGCCCTGAACGCGCTCGACGCGCGCGCCCGCGGCGCCGACGTGCGCAACTGGACCGAGGCGCGCGAGGTGCTGCGCGAGGGCGGCAAGGTGCGCGGCGTCCGCTTCCGCGACGTCCTGACCGGCGAGGAGGGCGAGGCCGAGGCGCCCGTGGTCTTCAACGCCACCGGCGCCTGGTCGCCCGCCTTCGCGCGCCGGAGCGGCGTCCCCGTGCCCATGCGGCCGGGGAAGGGCGTGCACCTCACCCTCGACCGCCGCTTCTCGAACTACGGCGTCATCTGCTCGGCCGTCGACGGGAGGCAGATCTTCGTCATGCCGCACGAGGGAGAGACCATCGTCGGGACGACCGACGACGACTACTACGGCGATCCCGACGACCTCGAGGCGACGAACGACGAGGTGGAGTACCTGCTCGAGGGCGCCTCGTCGCTGTTGCCCGGCATCCGGCGCGAGCGGATCACGCGCGCGTGGTGCGGGCTCCGCACCACCATCTACGCCTACGGGCCGAACGAGGACGCGCTCTCGCGCGAGCACCAGCTCCACGACGGCGCCGCCCACGGCGCCGCCGGGCTCCTCTCGCTCGTGGGCGGAAAGCTCGCCTCGTACCGCGCGCAGTCGGAGGAGGCGACCGATCGGATCCTGGAGCTCCTCGGGCGCCCCGCCGTCCCGTGCCGCACCCACGAGGTCCCGCTCCCCGGCGGCGACGAGGTGCCCGATCCGGCGGCGCTGGCGCGCGAGTGGCCGGTGGCGGCCCCAGCCGCGGCCCGCCTCGTCTACCGGCACGGGAGCCGCGCCCGCGAGATCCTACGGCTCCTCGCGGACGATCCGCGGCTCGGCCTCGTCCTCTGCCGCGACGAGGCGATCCTCGCCGCCGAGGTGGTCTACTGCGTGCGGAACGAGCTCGTCCGGCGCCTCCAGGACCTGCGGCGGCGCTGCCGGCTCGCCCTGGGCGCCTGCGGCGGCGTGGACTGCGCGCGCATCGCGGCCCAGCTCGCCGGCCGCGAGCTGGGCTGGGACGAGGGCCGCGTCCGCGCCGAGCTCGCCGACCTCCTCGATCAGGGCTGGCGCGAGCGGCGCTCCATCGCCGACGGCGCGCAGCTCGCGCAGGAGGAGCTCGTCCGCGGCGCGACGGGCCTCCTCGAGGTCCCCGGATGACGACGACGCCGACCCGGCCGCCGTCCGCCGCCGCGACGACCCCCGCGCCCGCCCCGCCCGTCCTCGAGGCCGACGTCCTCGTCGTCGGGGGCGGCATGGCAGGTACGA
>DATDDC010000116.1:0-20472 GCA_036523995.1 Anaeromyxobacter sp. | reverse complement strand
TGATCTCGACGCGGATGCCGGTCGACTCCGTGAAGCGCCGGCAGAAGCGGCGCAGCGCCGCCTCGAGCGGCGTCGGCTCCCCGCCGCCGTGGGCGCGCAGGTCGCGGACGTACCCCCGCAGCGTCTGGATCTCGCCGTCGGCGAGGGTGAGCAGGCGCTGGAGGTGCGCCCCGGCCTCGGCCGGCCGGCCGCCGGAGAGCGCGGCCTCCGCTGCGGAGAGCCCGAGGCGCAGCCCGAGGTAGGGCTGGATCACGGAGTCGTGCAGGTCGAGGGCGATGCGCCTGCGCTCCTCGTTCGCGGCGTCGGCGGCGAGGTGATCCACGAGCCGGAGGTTCTCCAGCATGGGCGTCACCTGCTCGGCGACGTGCCGCAGGAGCTCGGCGTCCACGCGGCTGAGCCTGCGCGGCGCGCGCGCGGCCACGAACAGGCGGCCCGGCGCGGTGGCGTGGTAGCGGAACGGGATGGACAGGAGCACGCGGGCGTCGAGCGTGGTGAGGAGCGACTCCGCCACCGCGGGATCGCCCCGCCTCGACGAGCCGGAGCCGAAGAGCGCGAAGGTGACGCGTCCCGCGAAGCCGGCGCGGACGAGGAAGCTCGCCTCCGCCGGCGGGGGCATGAGGGCGTAGGCGAGGTCCTCGGGGAGCTCCGTGGGCCCCGCATCCGGCCCCACGCCGCGCAGGGCCGATCGCATCCAGCGCCGGCCGGTGAGCTCGTCCATGACGACCCAGCGGCAGCAGTCCGCGTCGAAGAAGGCGCGGACGGCCTCGAGGATGCGGCCCACCGTCGGCTCCACGCCGAAGCGCGGGCTGGAGAGCGCCGTCACGTCGCGCAGGAGCGCGAGCCGCGCGCGCGAGCGCACCTCGTGCTCCCCCCACACCGCCATGAGGTAGCCGAGCACGAGGAGGTAGGCGGGGCGGGTGAGGAACAGCGTCTCGTCCGTGCCCGGCGGCCTGGTGATCGTACCGACGACCGAGAAGGCGAGGGCGCTCACCACCGCCACGGCGAAGCCCCGCCGGAACCCGCTCCACAGCGAGGCGCAGAGGATGGCGAACAGGTAGAGCGGGTAGAAGATCTCGCTCGTCGCCTGGCCCACGGCGGCGGCCAGCGTCACCCACGCCACGTCGACCCAGGGCGCGGTGTCGAGGCGGAGGGTGCGGGTCCCGCGCACGGCGCGGGCCCACAGGATCGCGCTGTACGCGACGAAGAGGGCGAGAACGCCG
Organism: Anaeromyxobacter sp.; assembly: GCA_036523995.1. GTDB lineage: Bacteria > Myxococcota > Myxococcia > Myxococcales > Anaeromyxobacteraceae > Anaeromyxobacter. The sequence goes on along the minus strand of DATDDC010000116.1, from coordinate 19,252 downwards.
ATGGCGAAGGGACGGCGGCCCGGATGCTCGTTCGGGTCGAGGACGAAGACGCCCAGCCCCCCCACGGCGACGGCGAGGCGCAGCGCGGCCGTGAGCCGCTCGTTCGGTTCGGGCGCGGTCACCGATTTGGACGCTAGCACGCCGTCCACGGCACCGATAACGGGCCCGGGCGCACGCGGCTCGCGCCTTCGCGGGGAGTCAGGACCGAGGCCGCACGATGGTGACCGTGCAGGGCGCGTGCGCCATCACCTTCATCGCCACCGTGCCCACGAGCCCGGAGAGCGCCACGTCGCGCGGAGGCGCGCCGATGAGCACCTGCTCGACGTGGTTCCTCCGGGCGTAGTCGAGGAGCGCCCCGGCCGCGTCGCCCGACTCGATGACGTGATGCGTCACCTGTCCGGGCGGCAGGTTCAGGCTCTCCGACCAGTGGCGCAGGAGGACGAGGTGCCGGATCCGCTCGCTCGTCGCGCCGCGCATCGCGCCGGCCGGCTCCGAGGCGGGCTTGATGATGGCCACGCAGGCGAGCCGCATCCCGGGCATCACGAGCCGCCGGGCCTCCTCGCGCAGCGCGTCGTTCCGCTCCTCGTTCGTGTGCTGGGTGGCCACGGCCACGAGCACGACGCGGGCGCCGGGCTCGGCCTTCTCGCCGAGCGAGATCTCGCCGTACCTGAGCTGGCGGACCCATCGCCCCATGCGCCGGCGCGAGCCGAACGTCTTGAGGCGCCGCCCCCGCTCCGTCACCGTCACCTTCTCCGGGTGCTCGAGCTCGGCCGCGACCGCGGCCGCGCTCGGGTAGCGCTCCGCGGGATCGGGCTCGAGGCAGCGGAGGATCACCTCCTGGAGCCACTCCGGCACGGCCGGCTCCCGGGCGCGGGGCGGCGCGGGATCCATCCACAGGCGCTGGCGGAGGCCGCCGGAGGAGGTGGGCGCTCCGAAGGGCAGCTTGCCCGTGGCGAGCTCGTAGAGCACGACGCCGAAGGAGAAGAGATCGCTCCGCGGATCGTTCCGGACGCCCAGCACCGCCTCCGGCGACACGTACGGCGCCGATCCGACGGGGGCGTGGGCCTCCTCGCCGAGGAGGTCGGGGTAATGGAGGTGCCGGGAGAGCCCGAAGTCGATGAGCACCGCCTCGCCTCCCGGCCGCAGGATCACGTTCGAGGGCTTGAGATCGAGGTGGATGCCCCCCTGAGCGTGCAGCGCCTCGAGCGCGCGCGCCACCGACGCTCCGAGGCGGGCCACCTCGGCCGCCGGGAGCGGACCCGTCGCCTCGGCGAGCGAGCGCCCCTCGACCCGCTCCATGACGACGTAGGGCTGGGCCTCCAGGTCCCCCGCGGCGACGAACCGGGGCACGTGCCGGCCCTGGAGCGCCGCGAGCACCATCCGCTCGACTTCGTACGTGACGACGGTCTCACCGGGCTGACCGGGCCCGAGCCGGGGCACCTTGATGAGGAGCGGCATGCCGTCGCCGCCGGAGACGCGCTCGACGGCGTAGAGCACCCCCTGTCCTCCCTCGTAGATCGGCTCGCCGACGCGGAACCCATCGACGACCGTGCCGGGCCGCAGCCCTTGGCCGGGAGCGCTCACACCCCGCGCTCCAGCCGGTGCGCGAGCCGATCCGGGAGCCCGGCGGCGCGCACCTTTGCCGCGGCGGTGGACCAGTCGTACGGCACGCGATGGAAGGTGAGGGTCGCCCGCGCCGAGTCGAACAGGGCGTAGCATGCCTCGGTCTTCCCGTCCCGCGGCTGTCCGGCGGATCCCACGATGGCGAGCCAGCGGTAGCGCGGCGTCAGCGGGACGGCCACGCCGGGAACCGGATGGAAGCCCTGGGCCTTCTGGCTCGGACCGGAGAAGTACAGGGCCGGCTCGTGCACGTGGCCCGAGAAGACGTACCGCGCCCCCTCCGCCGCGGCGAGGCTGTGGCCGGCGCGCACGGGATCGGTCACGTAGATCCAGTCCGCAGGCGCGTCGGCGCTCGCGTGGACGTAGAGCGCCTCGTTGCGGTGGACCACGAGCGGCAAGCCCGCGAGGAACGCGAGCTGCGGAGGCGAGAGCCGCCCGCGCGTCCAGAGGACGGCCTTCTCGGCCGACGCGCTCAGGTCGTAGGTCCCGTCGAGCACCGCCTGGTCGTGGTTGCCGCGCACGACGACGGCCCCCTTCGCCGCGTGCTCCGCCACGATGTCGAGCACGGCCGCCGGGTCCGCCCCGTAGCCGACGAGGTCTCCCACGAAGGCATGCGCCTCGGCGCCCTGCCCGCTCGCGTGCGCGAGGCACGCGGTGAGCGCCTCGAGATTCGCATGGACGTCCGCGAGGAGCGCGACCCGCACGAGACCATCATACTGGGGCGCGCGAATCGCTGCGCCGCAGCGTCGATGGACGGGGACCACGTCCCCATCGGCTCCCGGCCGCGCCGGGGCCGGCGCGTGCGCTCGCCCGGACGCGGTCCCGTCAGCGGAAGAAGACGAAGGTGACCACGACGAAGAGCGGGACGAGCACGGCGAGCGCCCAGGCCATGTACCCGAAGAAGTGCGGCATTCGCACGCCCGCCTGCTCGGCGATGGCCTTCACCATGAAGTTCGGGCCGTTCCCGATGTACGTGTTGGCGCCCATCAGCACCGCTCCCGCCGACACCGCCGCGAGCAGCGGGGGACCGTGCGGATGAGCGACGAGCTGCGCCAGGTCGGCGGCGTCGGTGCCGAGGAGCCCGCTCGCGACCGAGGCGAACGTGAGGTACGTCGGCGCGTTGTCGAGGAAGGACGAGAGCACGCCGGAGGCCCAGAAGAAGTGCCACTCCGTCCGGATCCCGAGGCTCGCCCCGTGCACGTTCAGCACGGCGAGCGCGGGGATCATGGTGGCGAAGATGCCGGCGAAGAGCACCGCCACCTCGACGATGGGGGCGAAGCCGAACCCGTTCTCCTCGTGGAGCGCGCGGGGCGTCGTGAACCAGGAGAGCGCGACGAGCGCGAGCATCGCCGCCTCGGCGACGCCGGGCGGCAGGCTCAGGTTCCCCGCCACGACGAGCACGCCGACGACGCCGGCGAGGTAGAGGAAGTTGCGCTTGCCGGCGACGTGGATCGGAACCTCGTGCTGGACCGCGATCTCGTCGAGGTCGCCGGGCGTGGCGATGTCCTCCTCGCGGAAGATCGTCGAGTCCACGAAGTAGAACGTGACGAGGAGCACCGCGTTCACGAAGAGCCAGATGGGCAGCAGCCGCAGCGTCCAGAGGAACGGCACGCCGCGGAGGAACCCGAGGAAGAGCGGCGGGTCGCCCAGCGGCGTGAGGAGCCCTCCCGCGTTGCTCACCACGAAGATGAAGAACACGACGACGTGCGCGTTCCGCCTGCGCACGGAGTTCGCCCGGAGGAGCGGGCGAACGAGGACCATCGAGGCGCCGGTGGTGCCGATGAAGGACGCGAGCACCGCCCCCAGGGCGAGCAGCACGGCGTTCAGCCCGGGCGTGCCGGCGAGCGTGCCGCGCACCACGATGCCGCCGGAGATGGAGAAGAGCGCGCCGAGGAGCACGATGAACGCCACGTACTCGTGCGCGGCGTGGGCGAGCGCCGGAAGGTCGAGCGCGCCGATCCAGATCGCGACGGGGGCGCCCAGGACCAGGCTCACGAGCGCCTTGTTCCTGTTGTGCTCCCAGAAATGCGGAGCCGCGAGGGGGAGCACCGCGATGCAGAGGAGCATGGCGCCGAAGGGAACCACGCTCCAGAGCGGCAGGAGGTGCCCGAGCGCCTCCGCCCCCGCCGCGGGCGAGGGGTGGAGGGGCGTGGCGGAGGCGGAGAGCAGGAGCGACGCGAGCGCGGTGGGGTTCAGTCGGCGACCTCGTGGATGATCTTGAGGAGGTCCTTCTCCAGAGAGACCGAGGGGGTGACGATCACCTTCTTCTTCCCCGCCTGGAACATGAATCGCGGCTCGCCCTTGGACCGCAAGTACGCCTGCCGCAGCTCGCTCGAGATGTGCCCGAGCTGCTCCTGGTTGAGCCCGCGCGTCTTCATGAGCGTCTTCAGGTTGTGCTCCTCGCTGCCCTCGAACCAGGCGATGCCGAACGCCTCGGGGGGCCTCCCGATGAAGGCGTAGAGGAACTTCTCCCCGGGGACGACCTCGAGCCGGTCGTGCAGCCGGGCCGCGAACGCGGTGACGACCTCCTGGTGCCGCTCGAAGCGCGCGGCGGCCGGCGTCCCCGGGTAGAGCGGCGGGTGCTCCTCGCCGCCGAACAGCTTTCCCAAGAATCCCATGGTCCGCTCCTCTCGCGACGGACGGCCTCGCTCCAGGAGCGGCGAGAGGGCTACGTCGTCCTGAAGGAAGCGTCCTTCAGACAGCGGCCCGACTGTCTGCGTTCACCTCCGGAGAAGCTGGAGCGCCGCTCCGGACCCGACGCAGAGAGGGCCACATCCATGGCCAGGGGTCAAGCGACCTGGCGAGGGACGTCAGGCGGAGGCCAGCACCTTCTCGAGCACGACGACCGCGGCCCAGAAGGCGGCGACGGCCGCGATGCCGACGACGAGCAGGCGCTTCTGGTCCGCGCCCGGGCCGAGGAGGCGCCCGATGGGGCGCGTGATGGGCGAGCAGATGATCCGCGCGAACGCCTTGAGCTGGCTGTCGGGCTTCGTGCTGTACCGCTCCACGAGCAGCCCGAAGGCCAGGTAGAAGATCACCATGAACGCCACGAGCCGGAGCAGCGTCAGGATCTTGAACGCCAGCTCCATGCTCATGGCGATCCGTGAAGGCACGGGCGGAGCGGCGGGGCGGCGCCCGCGCGCTCCGCCCGGACGATCACCGCGTGGCGGCCTTCGCCGCCCCGATGGACACCGTCTGGACGGCCGCGCCGCCCGACCTCGGATAGCGGATGTCCGTCACGAAGTCCTGCAGCTCCTGAGGCGGCGCCTCGGTGAGGAGCGACACGATCCAGATGGTGATGAAGCCGAGCGGGATGCCGAAGACGCCGGACGCCACCGTGTTCGTGCCGAACCAGGAGATCCCGTAGAACCGGCTCCCGATCATGTAGAAGAGGGTCGTGCCGAGGCCGACGACCATGCCGGCGATCGCGCCCGTCCGGTTCGCCCGCTTCCACCAGATCCCCATGACGAGCGCTGGGAAGAAGGACGCCGCGGCGAGGCTGAAGGCCCACGCCACCAGCTCGACGATGATGGCGAGGCGGTACGTCGCCACGTACGCCGCGATGAGGGCCGTGGTGACGAGCAGGACCTTCGTGATGGTGAGCCGCTTGAGGAGCGACGCCTTCGGGTTGATGACGTTGTAGTAGAGGTCGTGCGAGATGGCGTTCGCGATGGTGAGGAGGAGGCCGTCGGCGGTGGAGAGCGCCGCGGCCAGGCCGCCGGCCATGACGAGGCCGGTGATGACGAACGGAAGGCCGGCGATCTCCGGCGTCGCGAGCACCACGAAGTCCGTGCTCTTCACGACGAAGTCCGCGAACTGCACCACGCCGTCGCCGAGCTTGTCCACGACCGAGAAGAGGCCGGCCGGAGCCCAGAGCGTCACCCAGCGCGGCAGCTCGGACACCTTGGTCCCGACGAGGCCGGTGTAGACGGCGTTGCGCGCGAACGCCGCGTAGGCGGGGGCGGTGAAGTAGAGCAGGAAGATGAAGAAGAGCGACCACCCGACCGACGTGCGGGCCTGCCGCACGGACGGGGTCGTGTAGTAGCGCGTGAGGATGTGCGGAAGCCCCGCCGTGCCGACCATGAGGCAGAAGGTCAGCGCGAGGAAGTTCCACATGCCGATGCCGTGCGGCACCTGCAGGTACTTGCCGATCGTCGCGCCCTCGGCGGCCGGCGCCGCGGCCTGCTTGTCCGCGACGGACTTCGCGGCCCTGGCCTTCTCCTTCTCGTCTTCCGAGACGGTCGGGTTCTTGATCTTCTCGGCGAGGGTCTTCGACTCCTCCGCCCATTTGGCGCGCGTCGCCTTCTCGGTCGAGTCCGCGGTGATCTGCACCGCCCGGGCGTTGTTCGACTGGAGGAGCTGGCCGTAGGTGAGCTGCGGGACCGGGATCGTGAAGAGCTTGAACGACAGCACCACCACCGGGACCATGTACGAGGTGATGAGGATGATGTACTGCGCCACCTGCGTCCAGGTCACCGACTTCATGCCGCCGAGCACCGAGCAGAAGAGGACGCCGATGAGGCCGACGAACACGCCGATGTTGAAGTCGAGGCCGATGAAGCGCGAGACGATGAGGCCGACGCCGGTCACCTGCGCGATGAGATAGGTGAACGAGGCGAGGATGGCGGCGACGACGCCGATCACGCGCGGCGTGTTTCCTTGATAGCGCGAGCCCAGGAAGTCCGGGATGGTGTACTTGCCGTACTGGCGCAGGTAGGGGCCGAGGAACACGGCGAGGAGCAGGTATCCGCCCGTCCACCCCATGACGTAGGCGAGGCCGCTGAAGCCCTGGGCGGAGAGCGCGCCGCCCATGGAGATGAAGGAGGCCGCCGACATCCAGTCGGAGCCGGTGGCCATGCCGTTGTAGAAGGCCGGGACGCCGCGCCCGGCGACGTAGTACTGGTCGGCGTCGGACGTGCGCGTGACGATGCCGATGATCACGTAGATGCCCAGCGACAGGCCCATGAAGAGCCAGCCGATCCATCGGCGGGGGAGGCCGAAGTACGCCTCGGCGATGCCGATGGCGACGGTGACGGCGATGAAACCGATGGTGTAGAGGCCGAAGACCTTGCGCAGGTTCATGTCACCCCTCCTCTCGGATGCCGTACTCGAGGTCCTTCGCGTTCATGAGCTTCGCGTAGATCGCGATCTCGACCACGAAGATGGCGAGGGAGCCCTGCGCGGCGATGTAGTAGCCGAGCGGGAAGCCCAGGATGACGATCTCGTTCAGGGTCTCGGCCCAGATTCCGCCGAGCAGGTAGGTGACCACGAACCAGATGGCCAGCAGGATGACCGTGAGCTTGACGTTGTACCTCCAGTAGCTCTCGCGTTGCTCAGGGGTGAGGCTCGCCATGCGTTCCTCCTCCATGGGGGCGGGGTGCGGCGAATCGGATCAGGGGCACTCTTCGTCGATATCGTTGATGCACGAACGGTTTCGGCGTGCGCGGCGCGGGTACGGATGTCGGTACGCGTAGCATGCCGCTGCAAACGCGCGCAAGATGCGCGCGCCCCGCCGGTACCCGCGCAAACTTTTTGCGCCAATCGCAGGGGCCCAGATGCGCTTGCCTTTTGGCAATTTCGCATTGAGGACATTTGTCCCAATGCAGGACGAACGTCCGGTGCCGATCAAGGGCATTGCGCACTGCGCCAAAGCACCCGCTCCGGATTCACGGGCGCTCTCCCCGGGCCGTCCCCGCTTCAGAGCAGGTCGCGAAGCGAGCGTGCGCCCAGCACTCGCCGCAGGACGAGGAGCAGCTCCGCCGTCGCGACCGCGTCCGTGAGCGCGTCGTGCGCCTGGTACTCGGGGAGGCCATACGACCGCCTCGCGTCCGCGAGGTGGAGCGGGTGCATGTCGTGAGGCAGGTCCGGCTGCGCCATCCTCCCCATCCTGACGATCAGCTTCGCGGTGTCGACGACGGGCGGGGCCGGCCATCGGACGCCCGCCGCCTTGAAGTCGCGGCGCAGGAACGGGAGGTCCACACCGCGGTGGTGCACGACCAGGACGGCGCCGTGCAGCCGTCGCGCGATCTCGGGCACCACCTCGGCGACGAGCGGCGCCTCCTTCACGTCGCCCCAGAGGATCTGGTGCGCGCGCACCGAGCCGGGCTCGATGCTGCCGCCATCGACGGGGCGGACGAGCGTGCGGTAGGCCTCGCCGAGCCGGATCGTCCCCTCCCGTATCGGCACCATGCCGACTGCGAGGATCGGGTCCGTCCTCGGATCGAGCCCACCCATCTCCAGGTCGAGCGCCCAGTACGTCACGCTCTCCCAGCGCGGCGAGCGGAAGAAACCCACGCGGAAGCATCCTAGCCTCACTGGCCCGGGTGCCCCAACGGGGACTGGCTCCGGCGTGCGCCGCATGCGATTGGAGGGGATTCACTGGTTGGCAATTTGAGGTCACGCGTGGACGTCGAGACGCGAGCCGCTCCCTCCCACGCTCCCGCGCCGCGGCGCGGCGCCGTCCGCTCGCCCCGGGATCTCCTCGCCGGCGCGAGCCTCGTCGTGCTCTCGCTCCTCGCGCTCGCGAGCGGCTCGAGGCTCGAGGGCGGCACGCTGCGCGCCATGGGGCCCGGCATGCTCCCCCGCGCCATGGCCTGGGCCATCGGCGCGGGCGGGCTCCTCCTCGTCGTCTTCTCGTTCCTCCGCCGCGGCCCTCCGCTCGGCCGCTGGCCCGTCCGAGGGCCCGTGTTCATCACCCTGTCGGTCGTGGCGTTCGCGCTCACGATCCGATCCGTGGGGCTCGTCCTGGCGGGCCCGCTCGTCGTGCTCGTGTCCGGCGCCGCTGCGTCGGACGTGCGGCCGAAGGAGCTGCTCGTCTTCGCCCTCTTGATGACGGCGGCGTGCGTGGGCCTCTTCCGCTACGTCCTCGGGCTCCCCATCCCCATCCTGACGCTCCCCGGCTTCACGCTCTAGGGCCACATGGGCGACCTGCTCCAGCACCTCGCGCTCGGCTTCTCCGTCGCCTTCACGCTCCAGAACCTCGGCCTCGGGTTCCTGGGCTGCCTCATCGGCACGCTCATCGGCGTCCTGCCGGGCATCGGGCCCATCGCCACCATCACCATGCTCCTGCCCATCACCTTCGGCATCGAGCCCACCGGCGCCATCATCATGCTCGCCGGCATCTACTACGGCGCGCAGTACGGCGGCTCGACGACGGCGATCCTGGTGAACATCCCCGGCGAGGTGACCGCGGTGGTGACGACGCTCGACGGCCACCAGATGGCGAAGCAGGGCCGCGCCGGCGCGGCGCTCGGAGTGGCCGCCATCGGCTCCTTCTTCGCGGGCTGCGTCTCGACGCTCATCATCGCGGCGCTGGCCGTGCCGCTCACGAGGCTCGCGCTCCTCTTCGGCTCGGCGGAGTACTTCGCGCTCATGGTGGCGGGCCTCGCCGTGGCCGTGGTGCTGGCGCGCGGATCCATCCTGAAGGCCATCCTCATGATCCTCGCGGGCGTCTTCCTCTCCACCGTGGGGACGGACCTCGAGACCGGGGTCGAGCGATTCACGTTCGGTTACGCTCCCCTCGCCGACGGCGTCGACTTCGCCGTGCTGGCCATGGGCATCTTCGGGTTCGCCGAGGTCCTGCGGAACCTCGAGGCCATGGAGCAGCGCGAGGTCGTCTCGACGCCCATCGGCCGCGTCTGGCCCACGGCCTCGGACCTGCGCCGGTCGGCGGCGCCCATCCTGCGCGGCACGCTGGTGGGGGCCGTCCTCGGGATCCTCCCCGGCAACGGCGCCGTGCTCGGCCCCTTCGCCTCCTACGCCCTGGAGAAGCGGCTCGCCAAGGACCCGAGCCGCTTCGGGCGCGGCGCCATCGAGGGCGTGGCCGGCCCGGAGTCGGCGAACAACGCCGGCGCCCAGACGTCTTTCATCCCGCTCCTCTCCCTCGGCATCCCGCCGAACGCGGTGATGGCGCTCATGGTGGGCGCCATGACGATCCACGGCATCGTCCCGGGCCCGCTGGTCATGACGAGGAACCCCGCGCTCTTCTGGGGCGTCATCGCCAGCATGTGGATCGGGAACCTCATGCTCCTCGTCATCAACCTGCCGCTCGTGGGGGCGTGGGTGAAGCTCCTCGCCGTCCCCTACCGGCTCATGTTCCCGGCCATCCTGCTCTTCTCCAGCATCGGCATCTACTCGGTGAACAACTCCGCCGCAGACGTGCTCATGACCGCCGGGCTGGCGCTCGTGGGCTGGGTGCTCTCGAAGCTCGACTTCGAGACGGCGCCGCTCCTCCTCGGCTTCGTCCTGGGGCGGCTCATGGAGGAGAACCTCCGCCGCGCCCTGTCCCTCGCGCGCGGCGATCCCGCCACGCTGCTGCGGCGCCCCATCAGCCTCGGGCTCCTCGCCGTCGCCGCCGTCGTGCTCGTCGTGGCCGTGCTGCCGTCGATCTCGCGCGGCCGCGAGCAGGTATTCGCAGAAGACTGAAGAATCCAAAGGAGATGCCATGACGCGCTCGATCGCAGCCCTCGCCCTCGCCGCCGCGGCGCTCGCCGGACCCGCTCGCGCCGCCTACCCCGACCGCCCCATCACCATGATCGTCCCCTTCGCCGCGGGCGGCCCCACCGACGTCGTGGCCCGCATCGTGGCGGAGCCGATGGGCCGCACGCTCGGCCAGCAGATCGTGGTGGAGAACGTGGCCGGCGCCGGCGGCACGACCGGCAGCACCCGCGCCGCGCAGGCGGCGCCCGACGGCTACACCATCGAGATGGGCCACATGGGCACGCACGGCGCCGCACGGGCCGTGTACCCGGATCTCAAGTACGACCCGGTGAAGGACTTCGCGCCCATCGGGCTCGCGGCGGGGACTCCCATCGTCATCGTCGCGCGGAAGGACTTCCCCGCCCAGGACCTCAAGTCGTTCGTGGCCTACCTCAAGGCGAACTCGGACAAGCTCAACGAGGCGCACGCCGGGGTCGGCTCCGTCTCGTGGACCACGTGCTCGTACCTCAACTCGCTCGTCGGGGCGAAGCCCACGCGCGTCGCATACCGCGGCACCGGGCCCGCCCTGAACGACCTCGTGGCCGGCCACGTCGATTACATGTGCGACCAGATCGTGAACCTCGTCCCCCAGATCCAGGCCAAGACCATCAAGGCCTATGCGGTGGCGCTGCCCGACCGCTCCCCGGCGCTGCCGGACGTGCCCACCACCAAGGAGGCCGGGCTCGCGGACTTCCAGGTCACGGCCTGGAACGCGATCTTCGCTCCCAAGGAGACGCCGCCCGAGATCGTGAAGAAGCTGTCCGACGCCCTGCAGAAGGCGCTCGCGGACGAGAACACGCGCAAGCGGCTGCTCGATCTCGGCGCCGACCTCTCCAACAAGGCCGCCACGACCCCGGACGGCCTCCGCAAGCACGTCGAGAGCGAGGTCTCGCGCTGGGACAAGGTGCTGAAGGGCGCGACGGCGGGGGCGGGGGCGGCGCCGCCGAAGTGATCAGGAGGCCGCGGGGCCCGGCTCCGCGGCCCGATCCCCCGCCGCTCCTCGCCGCGCCGCTCGCCGCCGGCCCACCCGGCGCGCCGGGACGCCCGCCCAGATCTCGCCGGGGCCCACCCTCGCGCCCTTCGAGAGCACGGAGCCGGCCGCGATGATGGCGTCGTCGCCGATGACGCACCCGGGGAACACCACCGCCATGAGGCCGACCGTCACGCGCTTGCCGATGCGGACGGGCGCCGTGACGAGGCGCCCGCGCTCGGCGGAGTGGCACACGAGCGTCACGTCCCCGCCGATCACGGTGTCGTCGCCGATCTCGACGAGGTTCTGATCGGCGATGACGGACGTGTTGATCAGCACGCGCCGCCCGATCCGCGCGCCCATGAGCCGGTGGTAGAAGGGCAGGAGCGGCGTCACGCGGATCCAGTTCACGAACGTGAAGCGGAGCATGAGCGTGAGCGCGTTGTAGCTCGCCCAGCGCCAGGAGCCGAGGGAGAGGTAGGGGAACCGCCCCACGGGCGTGCCGCGCGCGAACGTCACCCACCGCGCCACGGGGAGGACGAGGAGCAGCGCCAGGCCGAACACGAACCAGCCCGCCGCGAGCGCCAGCGCGATGCCGAGAGCGCGGAGCGCACCCGAGGCGGGGAGGCGCGCCTCGATCGAGGCGAAGAGCGCCGCGGCCGGGAACAGCGCCGCGCCCAGGATGGCGATCGCCTCGACGAAGAGGCCGATCGTGAGCAGGACCTGAAGCGGGCCGAAGATCCGCGCCTTCCACTCATCGTGATTCATGCTCTCCTCCTCCTCGGGCCGGGGCTCCGGCCCTCGCGCCGTCCACTCCCGGGGGCGTCCGGGGGCGACGGTGGTGAGAATCGCGCCATTTCTGTGCCCACGTAGGGAAATCTCTCATCGACCAAAGGTGAATTGACCTCCGCACGGCCGCCCTCATGGGTGTCGAGCGCAGAACGTACCCGTCCGGCGAATCCTGCGCGCCGGGACGCCGTTATCTTCTCGCGCCTCTCCTGGAATGCGCACGCCATGAACGACCTCCTCCCACGTCGCTCGCGTCGCTCCCGCGCCGCCGCCATGGCGCTCGCGCTCCTCGCGCTCTCCCCGCGGTCGGCCGAAGCGCTCCACCTGCTCGACGAGCCGCTCTCGCTCGAGCGCCCGAGCCCGGACCGCGCCGCCCTCCACGCCAGCAAGCCGCCCGTGGCCGATCCGTCCCTCGACTTCGATCTCCTCGGGAAGCCGCCGCCGGTCGCCCGGCAGGACGACGCGAGCATGAAGCTGCGCCGCCGGATGCTCTCGCTCCACCAGGGCGTCGGGCTCGGGCTCGCCGCGCTCGAGCTCGGCACCACGGTGGTCGGCCAGCTCAACTACTCGGACCGGTTCGGCTCCGACCCGCCCGCCACAGCACGCTACCAGGCCACGCACGCGGCGCTCGCCTACGGCACGCTCGGCGTGTTCGCGGTGAACGGGATCGTCGCCCTGCTGGCGCCGAGGCCGAAGGAGAGGACCTACGCGATGGATCGCATCATGGTCCACCGCATCGCCATGGCGCTCGCCACCGCGGGGATGATCGCCCAGGGCGCGCTCGGCGTGTACACGCACCAGCGCGAGGGCTACCTCGATCAGCAGCGGCTCGCGCGCACGCACCTCGTCGTCGGGTACGCCACCTTCGCTGCCTTCGGCGTGGGCGTCGGCGCGATCGTGTTCTGAACCGACAGGAGAGCCTGGATGACCTCGACCGTGGTCGCCCTCGTCCTCGCGGTAGCGTTCTCCGCACCGCAGGGGACCTTCACGGTGGATCCGTCCGCCACCGTCGTCCGCTTTCACATCCGACACAAGCTGCACCAGGTGGACGGCCGCTCCACGTCCATCGAAGGCAGGGCCGTCGTGGAGCCCGACGGCAAGGTGCTCGCCATGGTCCGCATCCCCGTGGCGAGCTTCGACTCGGGAGACACGAACCGCGACGCGCACATGCGCGAGACGCTCGAATCCGGGGCGCACCCGTTCGTCGTCTTCAAGGGCGTGGCGAGCCTGGTCGTCCCGGCGGCCGCCGGCAGGAGCCCCGTCCCGCTGCACTTCAAGGGCGAGCTCGATTTCCACGGAGTGAAGCGCCCGGTGGAGGTGCCCGCCGCCGTCGAGTTCCGCCCCGACGGGATGGCCGCGGTCCGGGGCAAGATGACCTTGAGCCTCGAGGCGTTTCGGATCGAGCGCCCGTCGCTCCTCTTCGTGAAGATCGACGACGCCTGCGCCGTCGAGTTCGACCTCACCTTGCGGAGGGACCGATGAGGCGCGCCGCCGCCGCCGCGCTCCTCGCGGGCGCGGCCGCCTGCATCCCCGAGTTCGGCCCCCTCATGGCCGCCGGCCAGGATTGCCTCGGCTGCCACGACGGGGACGGGGCTCGCCGCTGGACCGCGGCGGGCACGTTCCCCGGCCGCGGCCGCACCGTCGTCCTCGTCGACGCGAACGGAAAGACGATCACCCTCGAGACGAACCAGGTGGGCAACTTCTACACCGCCGAGCCGCTCGCGTTTCCGCTGCGGGTGTCCGTCGGCGGCGCGTCGATGCCGGACGCCGTGACCTACGGCGGATGCAACCTGTGCCACGGGAGCGGCGGGACGGACGCGGGCCCGCTCATGGCTCCCGGCCAGGACTGCCTCCCATGCCACGACGGCACCCGGGCGCAGCGCTGGACGGCTGCGGGCACCTGGGGACGCCAGGGAGCGACCGTCGCGCTGCAAGACTCGGGCGGGAAGACGGTCACGCTCGTGACGAACCAGGTCGGCAACTTCTACACCGCCGAGGCGCTCGCCTTTCCCCTGCGCGTGTCCGTCGACGGGCAGCAGATGGCTCCCGACGTGACGTACGGCGGCTGCAACCGCTGCCACGGCGGCGGCGGCGGCGGCGACTGATTCGGCTTCCCACTCGAGGTGACGCTCGAGATGGGGGGTGTGGGGGGAGAGTTCTCCCCCCACTAGAGGCGCCGTAAGGCGCCGGACATCAGCGCTCACAGCGGCGGCGGTGACGTTGGGCATCACGGGAACCGGGTGCCGCTGTGAGCAGCGCGAACGGGCGTGCGCGGGCGCGGGCGCCTGCCTAGAGCTACTTCATGCCCATCCTCGTCGCCGTCCGGGACCTCCTCTTCCGCTCCAAGATCTCCGCCGCGGGGGAGCGCCTCGGCGTCCCCCTTCGCATGGCGCCGCGGGGAGCGCCGCTCTCGGAGGCGGTGCGCGAGCTCGGCGGGGGAACCGTGCTGGCGGACCTCGGCGAGCCGGGCGCGCTCGATCAGATCCGCGCCGCGAAGGCGGCGGCCCCCGTGCGCGTCGTCGGCTTCCTCGGGCACCTCGAGGTCGACCTCGCCCGCGCCGCGGCCGAGGCGGGCGTGGACGAGGTCCTCTCCCGCGGCCAGCTCGTGCAGCGGCTCGACGAGCTCCTCACGTCGGGCGCGGCGGACGCGCCGTCGCGGGATCCGCGCTAGCGGCGCGTGCCCTCGGCCAGGCGCCGATCCGCTCCGCGGATGTGCCCGGCGATGGCGCTGCGGAGGTCGAGCGCCGCGGCGAGGGCGATCTCCGGCGCTTCCTCGTCGAAGCTCTCCTCGAGGTCGCGCATCTGGGCGAGGAAGGCGGCGTGCTCCGCGGCGTGCGCCTCCTGGCCGGCGTAGCCGGCCGCCTCCATGAGCAGCTCCTCCGATCCGAAGTGGACCATGCTGTAGCTCGTGAGCTGCTCCGCGAGGCGCCGGGCGAGCCAGGGCCGGCGCTGCTCCACCGCGTCCGCGAACGCCGAGACGAGGGCGATCTGGAGGTGGTGTTCGTGATCCATCGCCTCGTGGGCGACGTCGAGATCCTCGTTCCAGGCGTGGGCTTCTACCATTGGGCCCTCCCTGCGCGGGTGCGCACCTCTTCCCATGCGGGGGGAGCGCTCCGCGCGTAAAGGCCCGTTTGGGGAGCGAGCTGCGGACCGCCGGACGCGTCGCGCCTACTTCCCCTCGGACCAGAGCCGCTCGAGCTCCTGGTACGACTTCGGAAACTCCGCCTGGTAGCGCAGGTACACCGGGATGGGATAGCGCACGCCGCCCGCGTGCGTGCCCTCGAGCCCCTTCACGATCTTCTCCGCCATGGCGAAGGGGAACGTGAACGCCATCTCGTCGTCGGCGGTCATGCCGAAGATGCGGTCGCCGTAGCAGGGCAGGAGGAACTGCGGCTCCTTCGTCCGCGCCGAGCGGATCACGATCTCGGCGCAGTCGCCGCGGCCGGTCGTCTCGGTGCGCAGGGAGCCGCCCTTCTCGAAGAGCGTGGCGTTCACGAGCCGCAGCACCTGGGCGGAGTTCCCGTAGACGAGCACGGTGTCGGGCGCGAAGTCGATGCGCGAGAGGGGCCCCACCACGACGGCGCCGACCTCGTTCCGCTCGTACTTGGGGAGCGCGTCCTCGAACCTCGCCCCCGCCTCGCGGCAGGAGGCGTACATGCCGTCGGCGAGCGCTCCGGAGGTGTAGTAGTCGTTCCGGTCGGCGAAGCCGAAGGCCGCCTTGGCGATGGGGCAGGCGAGGTCGTCCCCGGAGAAGGCGAGCGTCCAGCCGTAGCGCCGCGCGAACCCGATGGACTGGCAGATGGCGACCTTCACGCCGAGGTCCTTCGCCGGACGCTTGGCCTTCGCCGGCAGGGGCTCCCCGGGCGCGAGCGACTTGATGCCGACCGGGAACGTCGCGACCCTGAGGTGCTTCTCGAGATGGCCGTTCAGCGCCGCCGTGTCCATGCGAGACCTCCCGCGCGTGAGGGCCGGATGATGCCGGCGCCGGAGCGGCCCCGCAACCGCGCCGTTCCCTCCCCTGCCCGGCCCCCGCCCCGGTAGAGTCGGCTCCATGCCCAAGCCCGATCCCGCCTCACTGGCCCGCCGCCTCCTGGCCCGCGATCGCTGGGCCGCCGCCGCCGGCGCGAAGCTCGTGGAGATCCGCGAGGGCTACGCCCGGGCGCGCCTGCGGCTCGCGCCCGTCCACCTGAACGGCGTCGGGGTGGCGCAGGGGGGAGCGGTGTTCACGCTCGCGGACTTCGCCTTCGCGGCTGCGTCGAACTCCCACGGCACGGTGGCGGTGGCGCTCGACACGAGCATCACCTTCGCCCGCGCTGCCGTGCGCGGCGTCCTCACCGCGGAGGCGCGGGAGGACTCGCTCTCGCGGCGCGTCTCGGTCTGCAGCGTGCGCGTCACGGACGACCGAGGCCAGCTCGTGGCGCTCTTCCGGGGCACGGCCTTCCGGAAGGACGAGCGGATCGCCGGCGAGTGTCCCCCCGCTAGGGAGTCCCGCACGCGATCCACTGCGAGAGCTGCACGCGCTCTTCCACCGTCGGGAACACCTGCGGCGGGTCGGGGTTCAGCGAGGTGATGTCGAAGGGCATGAACGTGAACGTGCCGTTCGGGCCCGAGCCCGCGAACGAGTCGATCGTGCAGACGTGAGCCTTGATCCCGTCGAGGGTGTCGAAGTTCACGCCGACGGTCGCGCCGTGGCGGGCGTCCCCCGTCACCGTCGACCCGTGGCACCTCGTGCAGTAGGTCCCGAAGAACGTCTGCCCGAAGCTCGCGTACGTGAGCGTCGAGCTCGGCGGGCACGTCGCGCCGGTCGCGAGGGTCGTGCACTGCTCCTGCGACGGCGACGTCGAGAAGTCGCGGGCGCTTCCGCACGCGGCCAGCGCGGCGGCGGCCGGGAGCGCCATGATGAGGCGGAGAACGCGCATGGGGTGTCCCTTCTCCATCCCTGATAGGTCGCGAGGGACGCCAGCGTCCGGTTCCAGATGGGCTCGGGTCCGAGGCGGCCCGTGGCGGGGAGGACGCGCTCAGCGAGGTGGCGGGCTTCCGCGGAGACACCCGGGCCGGTCCCGGTACCGCCGCTCGAACGGGACGTAGAGCATGCAGGCGCGGCCCGGGCCCTCCCCGACGCAGACCTCCTGGCAGACGCGGTAGCGGCGCTCGTGGGGATGGACGACCGCGGCTCCGGTCCGCGTGTCGACGATGCGATCGTACGCGCCGCGCGACCCCAGGCCGGCCTCGCCCGCGGAGTGGAGGCTCGTCGGCACGAGGGGTGGCACGCCGCCCGCCCACATGCCGAGCCGCGCCGCCCCGGCGCGCCGCTGCGCCGCGAGGAGCCGCTCGTCCGCGGGCGCGTCCACCGCGAACACCATGGCGAGCCCGGAGTCGACGAGCGACTCCGCCGCCTCCGGGCAGGTGACGAGGAGCCTCCCGTAGGCGTCGCTCCGCCCTTCCACCTCGCACCTCCAGGTGCCGCGCGCGGCGGCCGGCGCCGCCGCCTTGGCGACGGCGAGCAGCGCTCGCGGGGGGATGCCCGCCCAGCGGTGGACGGGGCCGTAGGTCTCGAGCGCGTTCACGCCCACGAGGCGCGCCGCTCGCCCTGCGTGGCGTCCCGCCTGGATCCGGAAGGTATCCCCGTCCGTCCAGCGCACCGGCACGCGCTCGCCGCCGAGGACGACGAGCCCGCGCGTGCTCCGAGCGACGGGGCGCTGCGCCTCCGCCGCCGCGGGCGAGAGGAGCGCGGCGAGGGCGAGGGCGGCGGCGGGAGCGCGGAGCACCGGGCGATCCTACCCCCGGGTCGGACGCCGGGCTCGGGACCTCGGAGCCGGGCGCCGCCTGCCGGCGCCGCGACGCGATACGTCGATCGATCCGGCCACGCCCCGCCGGCGGCGATGCGCCCCCCCGGAGAGTGCTAACATTCACACGGCTGCACACGACCGATGCTGACGCTCTCAGAGGTGATGTCCCAGGGTCCGATGAACCGCCTCGTCGCGGAGACGAGGCCCGACATCCTCCTCCACCTCCTCGCGGCGCTCGTCGCCGGCGGCGCCATCGGGCTCGAGCGGAGCTACCACGGGCGGCCCGCGGGATTCCGCACCCACGCCCTCGTGTGCCTCGCCTCGGCGCTGCTCATGCTCCTCACCGTCTACCAGAGCCAGTGGTTCCCGGCGACGGGCGACATCGTGCGGATCGATCCGACCCGCATGGCCCAGGGGATCATGACCGGCATCGGCTTCCTCGGCGCCGGGGTGATCTTCAAGGAGGGCCTGAGCGTCCGCGGGCTCACCACGGCGGCGTCGATCTGGATCACCGCCGCCATCGGCGTCCTCATGGGCAGCGGCCTCTACTACCCCGCCATCGTGGGCACCCTGTGCACGCTGGGCGTGCTCTCCGCGTTCCGCTGGATCGAGAACCGCACGCCCTCGCACCTGTTCGCGCACCACCGCGTGCGCTTCGACCGGGACAACGTCATGCCCGAGCAGAACCTGCGCGATCTGCTCGCGAGCCACGGGTTCCAGATCTCGGGCCTCGCCTACCGGCTCACCGACGACGGCCGCCAGTTCGAGTACGTGATGACGATCCGGACGCGGAAGGAGGAGAACTTCTCGCGGCTGGCGTGCTCGCTCTCGGCGCTCCCCCCGGTGCGCGAGTTCCACCTCTCTCCGGCGGGCGACTAGCGGGCGAGGGTGGCGGGGGCTGCGCTTCTCGGCGGACATGACGCTCCGCGCGTTCTTCTCCACGCCTCCGTTCGTGCTCCTCGAGGAGGAGCCCGGGCGCGAGATCGTCGCCGGCGTGCTCCTGCCGTCCCGCGACGGCTCGGGGCGCCGGAGCCAGCCCGGCACACCCGCCGCGTTCCGCGAGGCCCTCCGCCGCGCGCCCTTCGCCGCGGTGGGGACGTTCCGCGCCGACGTCGCGCCGGCCGGATGCGGCCTCTGGACGGAGACCTGGGCCCGCACCTCGGGCCCGCTCGCGGCGGCCGCGTTCGGCGCCTACTGGCTCGCCATCGGGCCGTGGAGCGCGTGGATCCGGCGCATGTTCCTCCGCTCGGCGCGCGATCGGCTGCTGCGCGAGGCCGGCGCGCTCCCCTCGTGAGGCGCGAACGTCCCGGTGCTGGCGGCGAGCGGGACCGTTAGGACCCGGCCATGAGATGGCCACGCGCGATCGCGGAGCGAATCGGCGTCGAGTATCCGATCTTCCAGGCGCCCATGGCGGGCGGCCCCTCCACGCCGGAGCTGGTCGCGGCGGTGTCGAGCGCGGGCGGGCTCGGCTCGTTCGGCCTCGGCTACATGGCGCCCGCGGCCGTGCGGGAGGCGCTGCGCGCCGCGCGCTCGAGGACGGACCGGCCGTTCTGCGCGAACCTGTTCGCGCCCGAGCCGCCGCAGGCCGCGCCCACGCCGGGGGAGG
>DATDDC010000115.1:0-3942 GCA_036523995.1 Anaeromyxobacter sp. | reverse complement strand
CCTCTGGTACCCGATCGGCGTGTCGATCATGACCTTCGTCCTCGGCTCGCTCTTCATGCCCGAGACGAAGGATCGCGACATCCACCACGAGGCGTAGCCACAAGCTGGCAGTATCCCGGCCCCCTGCGCCGCCGCGCCGCGGCACAGGGGGTCTCGCCCCTCTGCAGTCGAGATTGCCTAGGCCGGCGAGTCGTGGTGGATGGCCGCCTGGGTGTCGGTCTCGCGCATGAAGAACACGCCGACCAGCACCGTGAGCGCCGCGCCCAGGACCGGGTACCAGAGGCCGGAGTAGATGTCGCCCGACGCCGCCACGATCGCGAACGCGATCGTGGGCAGGAAGCCGCCGAACCAGCCGTTGCCGATGTGGTACGGCAGCGAGAGCGACGTGTACCGGATGCGCGCCGGGAAGAGCTCGACGAGCCACGGCCCCATGGGCGCGTACACCATGCACACGTAGATGACGAGGATGACGAGAAGCAGCATCACCATCGGGTAGTTCACCTTCGACATGTCGGCCTTCGCGGGATACATCTTCGTCGCCTCGCCGAGCGCCTTCGCGAACTCCGCCTGCTTCGCCTTGAAGTCCGCCGCGGCGAGCGGGAGGCCGTCGAAGCTCTGAACGACCACGCTCGAGCCGACCTTGACGCTCGCAATGGTCCCCGCCGGAGCCGCCTGGTTCTCGTAGGGGATGCCCTTCTTCGCGAGGAGGCTCTTCGCCACGTCGCAGGAGCTCTTGAAGGTGGACTTGCCGATCGGGTCGAACTGGAACGAGCAGTCCTTCGGGTTCGCCACCACCGTCACCGGCGAGTTGGCCTGGGCCGCGAGGAGGTCCGGGTTCGCGTACTTGGTGAGGAGCTTGAAGATGGGGAAGAGCGTCAGCGCGGCGAGCGCGCAGCCGGTGAGGATGATCTTCTTGCGCCCGATCTTGTCGGAGAGGACGCCGAACACCACGAAGAACGGCGTGCCGATGATGAGCGACGCGGCGACGACGAAGTTCGTCGTCTGCGAGTCGAGCTTCAGCATCTGGAGGAGGAAGAACAGCTCATAGAACATGCCCGTGTACCAGACCACCGCCTGGCCCACGAGGCCGCCGAAGAGGACGGCGAGGACGATCTTGAGGTTGCCCCAGCGGAAGAACGACTCGGTGATGGGGGCCTTCGAAGCCTTGCCCTCCTCCTTCATGCGCCGGAAGACCGGCGACTCGTTCAGCTTCATCCGGATGTACACGGAGACCACGAGGAGGAAGAGCGAGATGATGAAGGGCACGCGCCAGCCCCACGCCTCGAACGACGCCGTCCCGATGGCGAGGCGGGTGCCGACGATGACGAGCAGCGAGAGGAAGAGGCCGACCGTGGCCGTCATCTGGATCCAGCTGCAGCTGAAGCCGCGCTTGCCCGGCTGCGCGTGCTCGCAGACGTAGGTGGCCGCGCCGCCGTACTCGCCGCCCAGGGCGAGGCCCTGGAGGAGGCGGAGGGCGAGGAGGATGACCGGGGCGGCCATGCCGATGGTCGCGTAGGTCGGCAGGAAGCCCACGACCGACGTGGCGAGGCCCATGATCATGATGGTGATGAGGAAGGTGTACTTCCGGCCGATCATGTCGCCGAGCCGACCGAACACGAGCGCGCCGAAGGGGCGGACGAAGAACCCGGCGGAGAACGCCAGCAGCGCGAAGATGAACGAGGTGGTTTCGTTCACCGCCACGAAGAAGTGCCTGCTGATGATCGCGGCCAGCGAGCCGTACAGGTAGAAGTCGTACCACTCGAAAACGGTGCCGAGCGACGACGCGACGATGACGAGCCGCTCTTCCTTGCCGATGCCCGTCGCCTTGGGCGCCTCTCCGGGCGACTTCTGAGCCGCGACCAGCTGAGCCATGAGCTTTCCTCCAGGGTGGAGCCCGGACGTGTGTCATGGGCACGCATGTGTCGTCGAGACGCGCCGCGCTGATTTTGCGTGCAGATATTGCCGCCGAGCGTCAATGCGAGCGTCCGCAGCGGTCCAAAGCCCGGTTGAACGCCGCGGCCTCACTTGCGACATTGAAGGCCGTGCTACCCCTTCTCATCGGCGCCGCGGCGCTCGTCCTCCTCGCCGGGGCCCAGCTCGTCTTCGGCTGGCTCGGCTCGCGCCGTCGACTCCGGGTGGAGAGGAGCGGCGGCGTCGCGATGCTGCGGCTCACCCGCGGCCGCCACCTCGTGCTCGGCGTGCTGGCGCTCCCTCCGGCGCTCCTCTTCCTCGCGCTCCCGCTCGCCATGCGCGAGCGCGGCGCCCCGGGCCTCGGCCTCGCCGCGGCCCTGGCCCTGGCGGCGCTCGGCGTGAGCGCCTACTTCTTCGCCGCCGAGGCGAGGAAGCGGATGCGCGTCGACGAGGACGGGCTCGAGCGCATCGGCGTCCTCACGCGCCGGCGGCTCGCCTGGGCGGACGTCGAGAAGATCGCCCACAACCCGACGAGCCGCTGGTTCGTCCTGCTCGGGCGGAGCGGCGCGCGGATCTGGATCAGCGAGTCGTTCGAGGGCGTCGGCGACTTCGCGGAGATGGCGCTTCGCAAGCTGCCTCCCGCGGCGTTCGCGGACGACCGCTACGTCCGCGAGGAGCTCGAGGACCTCTCCGCGGCCTGACGGAGCGGCCAGAGCACGAGCGCGAGGGAGACGATCTCGCCGCCGGCCGCGAAGGCGAACAGCGGCCCCACGCCGCCGAGCCTGTCGTAGCCCACCCCGGAAAGCCCGTACCCGAGCGCGTTCCCGCCGCCGAACACGACGGCGGTGAAGGCCGCCTGGCCGGTGGCGCGCAGCGGGGCCGGCACCGCGTCCGCCATGGCGTGCATGGCCGAGCCCCAGAAGAGCCCGAAGGTGAGGCCGTGGAGCGCCTGGAGCGACGCGATGGCGAGCGCTCCCGTCGCCGCGGAGAGGAGGGCCCAGCGGACCGCAGAGCCGAGGAAGGCGACGGCGAAGAGGCCGCGGAGCGGGAAGCGCCCCTCGAGGCGCGGGAAGAGGAGCAGCGCCGCCACCTCCGCTGCGACGCCGATGCCGACGCCGAGGCCCGTCACGTCGGAGGAGAGGCCGCGGTCGCGGACGAAGACGCCGAAGAGGAGGTGGTACGGCGCGCACGCCGCCCAGTGGACGGCCGACGCCGCGAGGAGGAGGTGCAGCCGCCGGTCCCGGGCGAGCGCCAGGAGGTCTCGCGCCGCGGGGCGCTCCGGATGGCCGGCCGTGGCCGGCGCTCCGCGCGCCACGATGGCGTACGCCGCGACGCACGCCGCGACGACGACGGGCACGAGGAGATCGCCGGGGCGATCGCCCCGCACCGTGAGGGCCCTCCCGGCGACGAGGGAGAGCGCGATGAAGCCGATCGAGCCGAAGAGCCGGATGCGCGAGTACGAGGCGCGCGGGTGCTCGTGGCACCACTCGAGCGTGATGGAGTCGACGAGCGGGACCACCGCCCTGTCGCCGAGCGACATGAGCGCCACGACCGCGCCGACCTGCCAGGGCTCGCGCGCGAAGGGCAGGAAGAGGACCGCGAGCGCTGCCCAGGCCGACCCGAGCCGCAGCGCCCGCTGGGGCGAGGCGCGGTGGTCCGCATAGGACGCCCAGGAGAGGGCCACCACCGGCGCGAGAAGCGACGGCACCATCTGCACGAGGCCGATCTCGCGCCCGGAGAAGCCGCGCCCCCTGAGGTATGCCGCGAAGTACGGGAGGTACGTCCCGACGTTCCCGTAGTAGAGGAAGTAGAAGAGGCGGAGGCGCGTCGTCGGGGACATCGGCGGGGTCCCTGTACCACGGTCCGCACGAGAGGAGGCGAGTTGGGCGAGGTCGTCGGCTTCGTGCTCTGCGCAGGGCTCGGCACCCGGCTGCGGCCCCTCACGAACCGGCTGCCCAAGCCGGCCGTGCCGGTGTGCGGCGTGCCGCTCGTGCGCTACTCGCTCGCGCTCCTCGCCGGCGCCGGCGTGCG
>DATDDC010000114.1:0-4864 GCA_036523995.1 Anaeromyxobacter sp. | reverse complement strand
GGGCGTCGTCGCCGAGCAGCCCCGCGAGCGGAGCGACGCCGCGCGCGTCCGAGAGGCGGCCGAGCGCCGCCACCGCCTCGGCCTGCACGTAGGAGCCGGGATCGCTCGCCTCGCGGACGAGGCTCTCGAACGCGGCGGGGCTCCCGAGCCGCGCCAGCGCCGCGAGGGCGGTGAGGCGGGCGACCTGGCCGAGGCCGGGCAGCGACTCGGCCAGCGCCGCGCGGAGCTCGGCTCCCGCGGGAAGCGCCTCGAGGACCTCCTCGACGAGGGAGCGGAGCCCGTCGTCCTCGGCGAGCCGCAGCATCGCCTGCACGTGGCGCGGCGCGCCGGCCGCGCCGAGCGCCGTCAGCGCGCCCGTGGCGACGTTCGGCTCCTCCGACCGGAGCGAGGCGGCCCAGGCGTCGGAGAGGCCGGGATCGGCGCGCGCCGAGGCCCGGATCTCGTCGAGGAGCGGCGCGAGCGGCTCGGCGCCACGCCTCGAGCGCTGCTGCCCCAGGGCATCGAGCGCCGCCTCGCGCGCGGACCGCGCCGGATCGACGAGCCCCCGCGAGAGGAGCGGGAGGAGGTCGGGATCGTCGCTCGCCCCGAGCAGGCGGAGCGCGGGCCGGCGCAGGGTGCGGTCCGCCACGAGCCGCTCCATGGACGGGCGGGGAAGGCACGCGCCCAGGCGCTGGAGCGCCTCCAGCGCGGAGAGGCGGAGCGTCCGGTCGTCGGACTCCACCGCGGCGCGGAGCGCCTCGAGCGCCTCGGCCCCCCCGATCCAGCCGAGCGCCTCGGCCGCGGCCGCGCGCACGTTCGGATCCGGATCGGCGAGCCGCGCCGTGAGCGGCGCGACGGCCCGGCGGTCGGCGACGACCCCCAGGACGCCCGCAGCCGCCTGGCGCAGGTTCGAGTCCTCCCAACCGAGCCGCTCGACGAGCGAGGCCACCGCGGGACCGCCGATCCGCGCCAGCGCGGCGGACGCCGCCTCGCGGGCGCCGACGCTCTCGCCGCTCGAGAGCGCCTCGAGGAGGTCGGGGAGCGCGGCTGCGCCCCCGGGCGAGGCGCCGATCTGCTCCACGGCCGCGGAGCGCACGCGCCAGGACGGATCGCCGAGCCGCTCGACCAGGAGCGCCCGATCCTCCGGATCCGCGGGATCGAGCAGGGAGACCGCCTGGTAGCGGGTCTCCTCGTCCGCGTCGCGCGCCAGCGCGCGCCGCGAGGCGGGATCGGCGGGGACGGTCATGTCCTCTCCGCAGGGGAGCCGCCCGCCGGCGGTCCCCCGCCCTGCCTCGCCGCGCTGGCCTGCGCCCGCGCCGCCTCGGCCTCCCCCGGCACGGAGGGATCGAGCAGCGCCTTCACGTTGAGGAGCAGTCTGAGCCGGCCCGCGCCGCCGCGCCGGCCCGGCTGGGCGCCGTCGCCGCCGCACGCGCCGAGGAAGAAGCGCGGGGCGCCGTCGTTCCCGAGCGCCGGGGCCACCCGGATCTCGCGCCGGGGGAGCCGGAGGACCTCGCAGACCTCGTCCACGACGAGCGCGATGCGCCGCCCCGCCACGTTCGCCACGAGGAACCGGCTGCGCCGCGCGTCGGCGGCCGGCGGCACGCCGAGGCGTTTGCGGACGTCGAGCACGGGGATCACCTCGCCCCGCAGCCGGATGACGCCCTCGAGGAACGCGGGCGCCCTGGGGACGGGCGTGATGGGCCTCGGCGGGATGATCTCGCGGACCCGCATGATGTCCACCGCGTAGTCCTCGCCGCCGATCCGGAACGTGCAGAGCTGCACGACGACGTCGTCGTCCGGCGCGGGCGCCGCCCCGCGGCCGTCCTCACGCGCCGGCACGCCGGCCCCCATCGCCGCCCCGGCGTGGCCCTCCCGCGGTGCGCCTCAGGAAGGCGCCGAGGTCGAGCACGGTGAAGAGCCGCTCCCCCTGGCGTCCGATGCCCGCGAGGCAGTCCGCGCTCGCGCCGCCGATGCCCTGCGGCCGCGGCTCGATGCTCCCCGGCCTGAGCCTCACCACGCTCGAGACGCGGTCCACGAGAAGGCCGCAGGGCCCGTCGCCGGCGTCGACGATGACGACCCGGCCCGAGCCCGCCGGTGGCGCGGTGCCGGGGAGGCCCAGGCGCCGGCGCGGGTCGAACACGGCCACGACCTCGCCGCGGACCGTCACGACGCCGAGCACGTGCGGCGGCGCGTGCGGCACCTCCGTGATGGGAGGGGAGCGCATCACCTCCCGCACCCGCTCGATCGCGACGGCGTACTCCTCGTCGCCGAGGACGAACGTGAGGTACTCCTCCCGGATGCCGGGCTCCGCGTCCTCCGCCAGGTCCCGCCCGGGCGGCGCGCCGACGGCGGGGACCTCGGGCGCCTCCTCGTCCTCGCGATAGAAGAACTCGTCCAGCGGATCCGCCGGCGGCCGCGGGCGTTCGGCGCGGGGTACGGGCGGAGGGACCGGCGCGAGCGAGGTGAGGCCGGTGCCGAGCCGCGAGACGACGGCGAAGTCCTCCTGGCGCGGCTCGGGAGGAGGAGGAGGCGGCGGGCGCGCCGCCTGCGGCGGGGCGCCGGCGCCGGGACGCCACGTCATGAAGCGCGCGTCCTCCGCGGACGGGAGGCCCTGCAGGCGCGCCGCCAGCTCTCCCTCGAGGATGTCGGCGTCGGTCGCGGCCGGAGGCGGCGGCGCCGAGGGCGGCGGCTCGGGGGCAGCGGCCTCCTCGCCCGGCTCGGCGCGCGCCTCGCTCTCCGGGGCCTCGCGCGCGGCGGCCTTCTCCTTGGCCTTCTTCCGGATCTTGAGGAAGTCCATCAATCTGGATGGGGGAGTGCTCGGCTCCCCCTTCGCTTCGCGGGGAGCTGCCCCTGCGCTCGCATGAGTCATCCCAGTCTACCGTGCCCGCGCGGGCGTTCCCAGGTGGGCGGCCATGTCGGATGCGGCCTCCTCGACCACCTCCGCCGATATCCGGTCGACCTCGCGCGCGAAGCCCTCGAGGAGCGCGCCGGCGGCGACCTGGTTCACCTTTCGTGGAAGGCCGCTCGAGTGGCAGTGCACCGCCGCCACCGCCTCGTCGTCGAAGAGGGGATCGGTCCTGCCGGCGACGGCCAGGCGATGCGAGAGATACCGGCCGGTCTCCTCGAGGTCGAGCGCGCCCAGGTGGTAGGCGACGCCCACCCGCTGGGCGAACGCCTCGCCGCCCCGGTCGTGGACGCGGTCGCGCAGCTCCGGCTGTCCCAGGAGGACGAGCCCCACCAGCGCGCGATCGTCGGCGGCCAGGTTCGTGAGCATCCGCAGCTCGTCGAAGGCGGCGCGTCCGGGGAGGAGCTGGGCCTCGTCCACCACCACGACGGCGAAGCTTCCCTCTGCGTCGAGGCGGGCGACGTGCTCGGCGAGGGCCGCGAAGGCGTCCGCCTTCCGGCGCGCGGGCCTGAGCCCGAAGCCCTCCCCCACCGCGCCGAGGAGCTGCGCCGGCGGGAGCGCGGGATGGATGACGAAGCTGAAGCGGCAGCGGTCGGCGAAGGCGTCCACGAGCGCGCGCGAGAGCGTGGTCTTCCCGGCGCCCACCTCGCCCGTGAGCACGGCCACCTCTCGCTCCTCCAGGGCGTGCGAGAGGCGAGCGAGCGCCTCCACGTGCTGGCGCGAGGGGAAGAGGAACTCCGGATCCGGGGTCTTGGAGAAGGGCTTCCGCCGCAGGCCGTAGTGCTCGAGGTACACGGGCCCGTCACGCTTCCCCGGCCGCGTCGCGAAGCGGCTCGCCCGAGACGACGTCCTCGATGATGGTCCCCACGTCGAGGACGAGCACGGTGTGCCGCGTCCCGAGGTCCGTCGCGCCCGCGATGCCGCGCACGGACTGGAGGTGGGCCCCGAGCGGCTTCACCACGATGTCCTGCTGGCCGACGAGCCCGTCGACGGCCACGCCGATCCGCTCCTGGGCGAGCCCGACCACGACCACGTAGAACGGGTCCGGCGGCGCCCCGCCGGCCAGGCCGAAGAACCTCCCCAGCCGGACGAGCGGGAGGGTCGATCCCCGCACGGAGATGACCTCGCGCGTGGAGACGGTGCGCACGTCGCGGCCGCGCACCTCGAGGATCTCGAGCACGCTGTTGAGCGGGACCGCGTAGGTGCGGCCCGAGACGGCCACCACGAGCGCGCGGACGATGGCGAGCGTGACGGGCAGCGTGATCTCGAAGCGCGTGCCCACCCCGCGCTCGGACTGGAGATCGATGATGCCGGACAGGTTCGCGATGTTGTTCTTCACCACGTCCATCCCGACGCCGCGCCCCGAGAGCGAGGTGACCTGGCGGGCCGTGGAGAAGCCCGGCACGAAGATGAGGTTCAAGGCCTCGCGGCGCCCCAGCTCCCGGACCGAAGCCGCGCTCGCGAGCCCGCGCTCCACGGCGACCTCGCGGATGCGGTCCTCGTCGATGCCGTTCCCGTCGTCCTCCACGACGATCTGGACGTGGTTCCCCTTCTGGCTCGCGGAGAGCCGCACGCGCCCGGCGCGCGGCTTGCCGCGCCTCGTGCGCTGCTCGGGCGGCTCGATGGCGTGATCGATGGCGTTGCGGATGAGGTGCATGAGGGGATCGGACAGCTCCTCGACGATGAGCTTGTCGAGCTCCACCTCCCCGCCCGACACCTCGAACGCCACCTCCTTGCCCACCTCGCGGGCGATCTTTCGCACCATGCGCGCGAGCTTGTCGAAGACCTGATCGAGCGGCACCATCCGCACCTCGAGGATGCCGGACTGGAGCTCGGCGAGGCGCCGCTCCAGGGTCCGGTTCGCCCGCTGCAGGTCCGCCGCGATCACCGGATCTCCGCCGTCCCCCTTGAGGCGCTCCGCGATGGAGAGCAGGGACGACTTCACGAGGACGAGCTCGCCCACGGAGAGCATGAGCCGGT
>DATDDC010000113.1:0-3863 GCA_036523995.1 Anaeromyxobacter sp. | reverse complement strand
CGAAGGGGTTCACGCAGCGGGCCATCCACGGCAAGCTCGGCATGCGCAGCTCCGACACCGCCGAGCTGCACATGGAGGAGGTGGAGGTCCCGGACGAGAACCGCCTCGGCGGGCTGAACGAGGGGTTCCGGAACACGCTCCAGATCCTGGAGCGAGGCCGCATCGGCATCGGCGCGCTCGCCCTCGGGCTCGCCCGGGGGGCGCTGGAGGAGGCGCGCGCCTACGCGAAGGACCGCACGGCGTTCGGGAGGCCCATCGCCGACTTCCAGGCCATCTCCTTCCTCCTCGCCGACATGGCCACCGACGTCGACGCCTCCCGGCTCCTCGTCCACCGCGCCGCTGCGCTGTGCGACGCCGGCCAGCCCTTCGCGAAGGAGGCGGCCATGGCCAAGCTCTTCGCGAGCGAGGCCGCGATGCGATCCACGACGCGTGCCATCCAGATCCACGGCGGCTACGGCTACACCCGCGAGTTCCCGGTGGAGCGCTACTTCCGCGACGCGAAGCTCACGGAGATCGGGGAGGGGACGAGCGAGGTGCAGCGCATCGTCATCTCGAGGGAGATTCTGAGGTAGGCTGCGGCGCGCGGATGCAAGGCGAGCACACGATCATCGGGAAGATCCCCCGGGAGCGCCTGAACCAGATCGCCTCCCGGAAGCTGTCGGCGCTGGGGATCCCGGTGCGGCTCGCCGCGGACCGCGAGACGCTGGAGGGCGACCTCGGCTTCTCGGCGCGCGTCGTCCATCCCGCCACGGGGCAGCCGATCCCGCGGGCGCGCTTCGTCGTCGAGGGGCACGATCGGCTGCGCTTCCTCGAGCCGCCGCTGGCCGCCATCGGCAGCGTGGCGTTCTACGACCACCCGCGCCTCGACGCGCTCGAGCAGGCGATCGCCGCCGCGCTCGCCCAGCGGAGCGCGGCCCTCCAGGACGCGGCGGCGCGGCTCAGGGCGCTCCGGCTCGAGACCACCGTCGACCCGGACCGGCTGGCGGCGCGCGCCGTCGTGAAGACGTCCGCGCACGCCTTCGAGATCCTGGGCGGGCCCGAGGGCGTCCGCGTCTCGCGCGTCGCGCCCGTGGGCGGGTCGCCCTTCGAGGTCTCGGCCGAGTTCCCTCCGCTCGACCTCTCCGAGTTCGCGTCGAGGTCGGACCTCGAGGTCTACCTGACCGGCGCGGTGCAGCTCATGGCGCCAGGTGGAGCGCCGCGCCCGCCGGCCGCGGCGAAGCCCGCCTCCCTCCAGGCCACGCCGCCACCCCGGAACGCGCTCACGCTCGCCGCGCTCGCCCAGGTCTTCGGCCAGGACGCCATGCTGGCGCCGAACGCCATGGTGGAGCTCATCCAGGAGTTCCAGCACGGCGGCACGCGGTACCGCTTCGTGGCCGCGCGCGAGATGGGGACCCGCTTCAAGGGCCGGCTCATCGGCCCCGGGGGCGACGTCTGGTCGGACCGCTTCGAGCTCTCCGAGTTCCCGGGGACGCGCAGGGTGGCCGCCCTCGCCCTCGGCGCGAGCGAGGCCGCCGAGCCGGCCGCGGGCCCCGAGGCCGCCGCCGCGGCCGACGTGCCGCACCACCTCCTGCCGCACCCGGGCGAGGTCTGGGTGATGAACGTCGTCGTCGAGGCGGCGGGGCCGGACGAGGTGCGCTACGTCGGCACCGACATCGACGGCCGCCCCTACGGCGCCGCGCGCGTGCTCCCGCGCTCCGACTTCGAGGCGGTCTTCACGCAGGAGCGGGGGGGGTGGCGCCTCCTCGTCCAGATCGACCAGGTCCAGGAGGGGAACGTCATCTACCGCCAGCTCGACAGCCAGCGCCAGCCCATGGGCGCTCCGCGCAAGATGTCCGCGGCCATCCTCGTCGCGAACTTCGTCCCGGAGGCCTCGGCGTACTGATGACCACCCTTGCCGAGCGAGTGCTCTCCGGGGACGTGCGCGCGGCCGCCCGACTCATGCGCGACCTCGACGACCGGCTCCCGGAGGCGGAGGAGGCGCTGCGCACGCTCTTCCCGCGCACCGGCCGCGCCTACGTCGTGGGGCTCACGGGGGCGCCCGGCACCGGCAAGTCGTCGCTCACCGACCGCCTCATCGCGCACTACCGCGCGGCGGGGAAGAGCGTGGGGGTCGTGGCCATCGATCCCACGAGCCCGTTCTCCGGGGGCGCCATCCTGGGAGACCGAATCCGCATGCAGGACCACGCGCTCGATCCGGGCGTGTTCATCCGCTCGCTCGCGACGCGGGGCCACCTGGGCGGCCTCTCCCGATCCACCTCCGACGTCGTGCAGGTCCTCGACGCCATGGGCAAGGACCTGGTCATCGTGGAGACGGTGGGCGTGGGCCAGGACGAGATCGAGGTCGCCTCCTTCGCCCATACCGTGGTGGTGGTGGCGGTGCCCGGCCTCGGCGACGACGTGCAGGCCATCAAGGCGGGCGTCCTCGAGATCGCCGACGTGTTCGCCGTGAACAAGGCCGACCGCGAAGGGGCGGATCGGACGATGCGGGACCTCCAGATGATGCTGGAGCTCCGCCGCACGGTGGCGGGCCGCCCGCTCGACCACGACGCCGCGCATCATCCTGCTGGGGGGCACGGTGAGACTGTGCCCCCCAGACCCCCGCTCGCTCGAGATTCAGTGCTCGCGGCGAAGCCGCGCTCGTCATCGGGGCCCCCTGGGGGGCCGGGGCAGCCTCATCCGGCTGCCCCTGCGCTCGCACCGCACGTTCGAGTCGCGTCCGCTCCGGCGAACGGAACCGACTGGGAACCGCCCATCGTCCGCACCGTGGCGGTCAAGGACGAGGGCACCCGCGAGCTCGCACAGGCCATCGAGGCGCACCGCACGCACCTCGAGCGCAGCGGCCAGAGGCAGGTTCGCGAGGCGGCGCGCGCCCGCGCGGCGTTCGTGGCGGTGCTGAAGGAGCGCCTCCTCTCGGGCGCGCTGGAGCGGCTCGAGTCCGAGATGGGACGGCTCGACGCGGTGGCCTCGCGCATCGCGGCGCGCGAGGCCGACCCGTACGCGCTCGCGGACGAGCTCGCGGCGAGGCTGCGCTCGTGAGGACGGCGAGGCCAGGTCCATGAGCGAGGCGAACCTCTCGTCCGGTGCTCCCGCGAGCCCGCCCGCGCCGGCCGAAGCCGCCGCCGCGCTCGAGGGGCGGATCGGCTTCGCGCTGCCCGACCGCGCCGTCGCGCTCGCCGCGCTGACGCACAAGTCCTACGTGAACGAGCACCGCGACGAGGAGGGGCTCCAGGACAACGAGCGGCTCGAGTTCCTGGGCGACGCCGTCATCGACCTCGCCGTCTCCCATCGCCTCATGGAGCGCTTCCCCGGAGCGCGCGAGGGCGACCTCTCCAAGATGCGCGCCGCGGTGGTGGACGAGCAGGGGCTCGCGGAGATGGCGCGCGCGCTCGGGCTCGGCGAGCTGCTCCGCCTCGGGCGCGGCGAGGAGCTCACGGGGGGCCGCGAGAAGGCCTCGCTGCTCGCCGACGCCATGGAGGCCGTGGTGGCGGCCGTCTACCTCGCGGGCGGCCTCGAGGCGGTGCTCGGGCTCGTGGACCGGTTCCTCGGCGAGGCCTTCGCGCGGGCGACCGCCGGTACGCTCGACCGCGACTACAAGACGCAGCTCCAGGAGCTCGCCCAGAGCAAGCTGCGGGCGACGCCCCGCTACCGGGTCATCGCGGAGCACGGCCCGGACCACCTCAAGACCTTCGAGGTGGAGACCGATCTGCGGGGAGAGGTGGTGGGGCGCGGGGCGGGCCGCTCCAAGAAGGACGCGGAGCAGGCCGCCGCGAAGCTCGCCCTCGATGCCCTGGGACGGAAGATCGCAGCGGAGGAGGCCGCGGCGGCGCCGCCGGCGCCGTCCGAGCCCCCCGCCCTCGAGCCGG
>DATDDC010000112.1:0-3346 GCA_036523995.1 Anaeromyxobacter sp. | reverse complement strand
ATGCTCGAGCGCTACCCGCACGCCTCGTGGGACGGCGTCGTGGGCTTCTGGTACGGCAAGGGCCCCGGCCTCGATCGCGCCGGCGACGCCGTTCGCCACGGCAACTATGCCGGCACGACGCGCCACGGCGCGGTGGTGGTCCTCTCCGGCGAGGACCACGAGGCGAAGAGCTCCACCATGCCGTTCGGGCAGGAGTACTACTTCGTCCACGCGGGGATGCCCATCCTCCACCCCGCCTCCGTGGCGGAGTTCCTCTCCTTCGGCCTCCACGCGGTGGCGATGTCGCGCTTCTCGGGCCTGTGGGTGGCGATGAAGCTCGTGGGCCAGCTCTGCGACGGCGGGGAGATCGTCACGGTCGATCCGGGGCGGCCCGCCATCGCGGTGCCCGACTTCCGCGTCGGCGGCCGGCCCTTCGAGAAGCGCCAGTACCACCGCTTCTTCCCCGGCGAGACGGTGGAGACGGAGCGCATCCTCCACGCCGAGCGGCTGCCGGCCGCGGTGGCCTACGCGAGGGCGAACCGGCTCGACGAGATCGTGGTCGCGACCGAGCGGGACCGGCTCGCCGTCGTCAGCTCGGGCAAGAGCTTCGCCGACACGCGCCAGGCGCTCCTCGACCTCGGGCTCGACGACGCGGCCCTCCGGGACGCGGGCATCCGCCTCGTGAAGCTCGGGCTCATCCACCCGCTCGATCGGGAGTTCGCCGTGGCGGCGCTGCGCGGGGTGGAGGAGGTGGTGGTCGTCGAGGAGAAGCGCGGCTTCGTGGAGGAGCGCCTGAAGGAGGCCCTCTATCCGCTCGCCGAGCGGCCGCGCGTCGCCGGCAAGTCGGACGAGCGCGGAGCCCCGCTCTTCCCCGGCCACGGCGGCCTGGACGCCGATCTCGTGGCGGAGCGCCTCGGGCCGCGCCTCCTCTCTCGCGCGGGACCGGCCGCGGCTCGCGTGTCGCGGCGCCTGGAGGAGCTCCGCGCCGTGCGGGCGCGCGAGGCGCCCCCGCTGCTCCGGCGCACGCCGAACTATTGCAGCGGCTGCCCCCACAACGTCTCGACGCGGCTGTTGCCGGGCCAGGTGGCCTGGAGCGCCCCGGGCTGCCACGTCTTCGCGACCCTCATCGATCAGCCCGAGCGGCACGCCGACGCGACGTTCCAGCTCGGGGGCGAGGGGCTCGCCTGGGTGGGCCTCGCGCCCTTCACCGACCTCCCCCACGTCGTGCAGAACCAGGGGGACGGGGCGCTCTTCCACTCGAGCTACATGAACATCCGCTTCGCCGTGGCGGCGGGGGTGAGGATCACCTTCCGCATCCTCTACAACGGCGCGGTGGCGAACACGGGCGGGCAGAAGCCCATCGGCCAGCGCGACGTTCCCACCCTGGCGCGCCTCCTCGCGCTCGAGGGCGTGCGGAAGATCGCCATCGTGGCCCGGGAGCCGCGCGACTACCGGGGCGAGGCCTTCCCGACCGGGGTCCGCGTCCACGGCCGCGAGGCCATGGACGAGGTGCTCCGGGACCTCGCCGCGACGGACGGGGTCACCGTCCTCCTCTACGACGGCGAGTGCGCGAACGAGCGGCGGCGCCAGCAGAAGCGCGGCGGGCGCGAGGCGCCGGGCCGCTTCGTGCTCGTGAACGAGGAGGTCTGCGAGAACTGCGGACACTGCGGCGCGGTGACGAACTGCATGTCGCTCCAGAAGGTCACGACCGAATTCGGCGAGAAGACGCAGATCCACCAGTCGAGCTGCAACCAGGATCACCTCTGCCTCGAGGGCGACTGCCCCTCCTTCGTGACCGTGGACGTGCGCGGCGGCGGGCGGCGCAGGCCGCCCCTGCCCGCCCTCGACCCGGCCTCGCTCCCCGACCCGGCCCCGCCGCGGCTCGAGCGGCCGTTCCACGTCGTCCTGCCGGGCGTGGGCGGGACGGGCGTCCTCACGGTGAGCTCCATCCTGGCCTGGGCCGCGCTCCTCGACGGGAAGGGCGCGCTCTCCTACGACCAGACCGGCGCGGCGCAGAAGTGGGGCGCGGTCCTGTCGAGCCTCGTCCTCTTCGAGCCGGGGAGGGCGGGGCCGGCGCCCGCCGCGAGCAGGGTGGGCCTGGGCCGGGCGGACCTCTACCTGGCCCTCGATCCCATGGCGGCGTCCGATCCGGCGAACCTGGCGCGCTGCGCGCCGGAGCGGACGGCCGCGGTGGTGAGCACGACGCTCCTCCCCAGCGGCGAGATGATCCGCGACGTGAGCCTCGATCCCGGGCTCGACCGCATGCTGGCGGCCATCGCCCGGGTCTGCCACCCGGAGAGGAGGGTCGAGGTGGAGGCGCGCCGGCTCGCCGAGGCCCTCTTCGCCGACCACCTCGCCGCGAACCTCCTCGCCCTGGGCGTCGCCTTCCAGGCCGGGTTCCTGCCGCTCTCGGCGCAGGCCATCGAGGAGGCCATCCGGCTGAACGGCACCGCCGTCGAGCAGAACCTCTCCGCCTTTCGCCACGGCCGGCTGTGGCGCTGCGCGCCCGAGCGGCTGGAGCGCCTCCTGCGGCCGCCCCGGCCCGGCTACGCCGAGATGGTGGAGCGCGAGAGCGCGAGGCTCGGGCGCCGCCGCGCCGGCTACGGAGCGCTCCTCGATCGCTGCCGCGGCCTCGACGAGGAGAGCCGCCGGCTCCTCGCGGTGCGGGTGGCGGGCCTCGTCCGCCACCAGGACGCCGCCTGGGCGGGCCGCTACGTGGACGCGGTGCTCGACGCCTCGCGCCGCGAGCGGGCGGCGCTCGGGGACGGCGCGGAGCCGAAGGTCACCCGCGCCGTCGTCCGGAACCTGCACAAGCTCATGGCCTACAAGGACGAGTACGAGGTGGCGCGCCTCCACCTCGAGGCGGCCATGCAGGCGCGCGCCGAGGCGGAGTTCACGGGCGAGGTCCGCATCCACTACCACCTGCACCCGCCGCTCCTCCGCGCGCTCGGCCTCTCCCGCAAGCTCCGGCTGGGCCGCTGGCTCGAGCCGGCGCTCTGGGCCCTCGCGCGCATGCGCGGGCTCCGGGGCACGCCCTTCGATCCCTTCGGCCGGACCGAGGTGCGCCGCCTGGAGCGGCGCCTCGTCGGCTGGTACCTGGGCGTGGTGGACCGGGCGCTCGCGCAGCTCGGGCCCGAGAGCCAGAGCCGCGTCGCGGAGATCGCCTCGCTGCCCGACGGGATCCGCGGCTACGAGAAGCTGAAGCTCGACTCCGCGCGCCGTGCCATGGAGCGCGCCGAGGCGCTCCTCGGCGAGCTGGGCGGAGCCTCGCGCCCGCTGTCCGCCGCGTCGTAGAGTCCCCGGGAGGAGGATCGATGGCGACGCCGAACCCGCTCGACGCGTATCTCTCCGCCGGGATCGCCCGGGC
>DATDDC010000111.1:0-3954 GCA_036523995.1 Anaeromyxobacter sp. | reverse complement strand
AAGGCGCGCTGGCTCGCCGATCGCATCGAGGTCGACCCCGCCCGCGGCTCCGGGCACGCCTTCCCTGCGGGCCGGCGCGGGGACAAGCCGCACCTGCGCACGCGCGTGGGCAGGGACGGCATGGACTACAAGGGCTTCAACATCGCCGTCCACGAGCTCGGCCACAACGTCGAGCAGGTGTTCTCGCTCTACGAGGTCGATCACACGCTGCTCGCGGGCGTGCCGAACACCGCCTTCACCGAGGCCATGGCCTTCGTGTTCCAGGCGCGCGACCTCGACGTGCTCGGCCTGGAGCGGCCGGGCGCGGAGGTGACCCGCCTCGAGGCGCTGAACGACCTCTGGGCCACGGCCGAGATCGCGGCCGTCGGCCTCGTCGATCTGGGCATGTGGCACTGGATGTACGACCACCCGAAGGCCACGCCCGCGGAGCTGCGCGAGGCGACCCTCGCCATCGCCAGGGACGTGTGGAACCGCTGGTGGGCGCCCATCGTCGGCGTACGGGACTCGGCTCTCCTGGCCATCTATTCACACATGGTGAACAACATGCTGTACTTGCCCGACTACCCCATCGGCCACCTCATCGCGGCGCAGGTCGAGGAGCACCTGCGGGGCGTCTCCGCCAGGGCGCTCGGCGACGAGCTCGAGCGGATCACGTCGTTCGGGTCGGTGACCCCCGACGTCTGGATGAGGAACGCCACCGGCGCGCCCGTCTCGGCGCAGCCGCTGCTGCGCGCGGCGGCGCGGGCGATCGATCCTGCTGGGGGGACGCGATGAAGCCGCGCCCCCCCAGTCCCCCCGCTCGCTCGAGATTCGCACGCGCGGCGGAGCCGCGCTCATCGTTGGGGGCCCCCTGGGGGGCCGGGGCAGCCTCGTCCGGCTGCCCCGGCGCTCGCCAGGGCAGCTAGGCGCGGTCGAGCCGGGCGGCGGCCTCGCCCGCCGCCTTCGCCACGAAGGCGTGCGCCTCGTCCCAGCTGCCGAGGAAGTGGCGGCGCGAGCCGGGCGCCTCGTCGTAGACGAAGACCGAGCGGGAGAACATGAAGGCGGGCTCGAACTCGTCCCAGCCCACGGGGAAGGCGCAGGGGTCGCCCGGGAAAGAGAGGGCGATCCGTCCGCTCGCCGGGTCCCGGCACGGCCGGGCCCCCCGCGACTCGGCCCAGTGGCGAAGCTCCACGACGTCCTGGGTCACGCGCAGCATGGCGGCCTCCCGGGAGCCGGGCCCATAGGGGACGGCTCGCACACGATCAAGCGCTAGGCGGGTTTGCCCGGCTCCCCGCCGCCCTCGCCCATCCCCTCGGTCTCGCCCTCGGGGTGCCACGCCCCGGCGTGCGCCTCGCCCGCGCTCCTCCGCTCGCGCTCGCGGTGGGCGACGTCGCTCGCGGCGCGGGCCATGCGGCGCGCCTCGCGCGGCACGGCCTGCGAGTCGCCCATCACCTTGCCGAGGAGGGCGGCCCCGGCGACGCCGGCCGGGATCCTGCCGAGCCCCTTCCCGAACAGGGCGCGGCCGATGAGGAGCGCGCCCGCCACGCCCGCGAGCAGCCTCGTCCCCGGCGCCCAGTGCCGCTGGAGCGGATCGGGCCGCGGGCCCGGCATGGGACCCGCCCCCTGGAGCGCCGGCACCCCGGTGGCGTCCTCGTGGGGCTCGAGGTGGTCCTCCACGCTCCGCACCCCGCGCACGATCCGGACGCCCCGGAGCACCTGGGAGCGCTCGGCCGAGAAGATGGGCCCGGACAGCTCCACGCGTCCGCCTCGCGAGGCGACGCGGATGGCGCTCGGGTGCGCCGAGAGGCGGCCCAGCTTCGCCCGCACGCGCTCGACGATGACGTCGTCGGAGGCGAGGTCGCGCTCCACCCGCGCCGCCGCCTCGTGGGCGAGGCCGCGCGCGCGGTGCCGGAGGTCGCGCGCGCCGGCCTCCACCGTATGCTCCACCTCCCGCAGGACGCGTCCCGCACGCTGCGCCACCTGCGATCGCCGCCCGGCCCCGCGCCGCGGGTCGAGCAGGTACACGAGACCCGCCCCCGCTGCCAGCCCTGCGATGCCTCCGGCGAGGCCGCCTCGGCTCCGGCGCCGGCCTCTCGAGAACCTCGATGCCATGGAATCCCCCCCGCCGGAAACCCTAGTCACTTGCCGAGATGGAAGGTCGCCGCGGCGGCGGCGAGCGGCCGGCCGCCCGCCGGCCGCGCGTGCGAGGGCGGGGACGCCGCGCTAGCGGCCGTGCCTCACCTCGACCGTGAGGTGCGCGACGCCGGGGACCTGGGCGATGCCGGCGCGCACCTCCTCGGCGGAGGAGCCGCGCTCGCTCACGACGGACACGATGGCGGCCACGTGGCCGGGGCCCACCCGCCAGAGGTGGAGATCGCTCACGCGCTCGCCCGTGCGGGCCTCGACGGCGCTACGGATGGCCGACGCCACCTCGCCCTCGGGCGCGACGTCGAGGAGGACACGTCCGGTGTCGCCGAGCAGGAGCACGGACCACCGAGCGATGACGGCGGCGCCGACGAGCCCCATGACGGGATCGAGCCAGCTCGCCCCCACGAACCGGCCCAGGCCGAGCGCGACGAGGGCGAGCACCGAGGTGAGCGCGTCGGCGAGCACGTGGAGGTAGGCGCCGCGCAGGTTGTGATCCGCGTGGGCGTGCCCGTGATGGCCCGCGCCGTGGGCGTGATCGGCGCCGTGCACGTCATGGGCGTGCCCGGCATGGGCGCCGCGGGCGAGGATCGCGGCGCTCGCCAGGTTGACGAGGAGGCCCAGGGCGGCCACCGCGATGGCCTCCTCGTAGGCGATGGGCACCGGCGACCGCAGCCGCTGGATCGCCTCGAAGCCGATGAGCAGGGCGACCACGCCGAGCACGACCGCGCTCGTGTAGCCGGCGAGATCGCCCACCTTCCCGGTGCCGAAGGTGAAGCGCGGGTCGCGCGCGTGCCTGCGCGCGTAGCGGTAGGCGAGCGCCGCGATCCCGAGCGCGCCGGCGTGGGTGGCCATGTGCCAGCCGTCGGCGAGGAGCGCCATGGAGTGGAAAGCGGAGCCGGCCGCGATCTCGCCGACCATCATGACGGACGTCATGGCGACGACGAGCCAGGTCCTCCGCTCGTTGGCGTCGTGCCCGCGCCCCAGGTAGACGTGCTCGTGGCTCCACGGATCCGGGGCGTGCGTCCGCATCGTTCCTCCGCAATTCCGTTCTACGCCTCCCGGCCAGGGCCGGAAAGCCGCGCCGAGCGCGCCCGCGTGCCGTTCCGCTCGTGTCCCTCGCGCCGGGTCCTTGCGGGTCGCTCCGGCGCGGCGCTAGATGAGGGGACGCGGGGGATGGAGGGTCCGTGCCGAACGGAGGGGAAGAGTCGAGACGCTTCCCGCGCCTCCTCGCGCGCTGCCGCGTGCGGATCCGCGATCGCTTCGGGGTGTGGGACGCGGAGACCGAGGACGTGGGCCCTCGAGGCTGCCGGATCGTCACGGCGCGCCCGCAGACGGTGGGAGCGCTCGTCTCCCTCACGCTCGAGTCCGACCGCGTCCCCGAGGCGCTCGAGGTCGCCGGGCAGATCGTGTGGGCGCGCGCCGAGCGCCCCGCCCGCGCCGGCATCTCGTACGCGGGAAGCCCCTACTCGCCCGCCGCCGTCGCTCCGTCCGCGTGGTTCGAGATCATCGTGGCCGCGGAGCGGGAGGCGCGCGGCGGCTCCCCCGGGCCCGAGATCGTGATCGTCGTCGAGGGGCCCGTCCCGGCGCCCGATCCGCTCGTGGATCGCCTCCGCCGGCGCGCAGAGGAGCTGCTCGGCGGCGGAGAGCCGGCCCGGGCGGCCGTGCTCTTGCGCCGCGTCCTCGCGCTCGCCCCGGGCGACGCCGCGGTGGAGGCGGCGCTCCGCGACCTCGCCGCGCGCTGATCCGGTTCGCTCCGTGTCGCACGCCGCGGCTTCCACCCTCGCCCTCGCCTTCGCCGTCGTGCTCGCCGCCGGGTGCGCGGGCCCG
>DATDDC010000110.1:0-1836 GCA_036523995.1 Anaeromyxobacter sp. | reverse complement strand
TCACGTCCACCGAGTCGGGTCACGTCCGCGAGGTAGTGACCTCGGCGCGGGAGGGGGGGGCGTCCCTCGACATCCTCTCGGGCCTCGTGGCCGGCAACTTCAGCGCCTACTGGCTCGGCATGGTCATGGTCGCCCTGATGGGCGTCGCCTACTGGGTGAGCCTGTCCGGGTTGAGCGCGCTCATGGTGGCAGCGCCCGTCTTCGCCTTCGGCCTCGTGGCCTTCGGCTTCCTGGGCATGGGCCCGGTCACCATCGCGGTCGACTCCTACGGCCCGGTCACGGACAACGCCCAGTCGGTCTACGAGCTCTCGCTCATCGAGAACGTCCCGAACGTGAAGCAGGAGGTGAAGAGGGACTTCGGCTTCGATCTCGACTTCGAGCGCGCCAAGGGCTTCCTCGAGGAGAACGACGGCGCGGGCAACACCTTCAAGGCGACGGCCAAGCCGGTCCTCATCGGCACCGCCGTCGTCGGCGCCACCACCATGATCTTCTCGATCATCGTGCTGCTCACCGCCGGGCTCACGATGAACCTCGAGAAGCTCTCGGTCCTGAACCCGCTCTTCCTGCTCGGCCTCATCATGGGCGGCGCGGTCATCTACTGGTTCTCCGGCGCCTCCACCCAGGCGGTCTCCACGGGCGCCTACCGGGCCGTCGAGTTCATCAAGCGGAACATCCGCCTCGAGGGCGTCGAGAAGGCCTCCGTCGAGGACTCGAAGAAGGTCGTCGAGATCTGCACGCAGTACGCGCAGAAGGGCATGTTCAACATCTTCCTCGTGGTGTTCTTCGCCACCCTCGCCTTCTCCTTCGCGAACGAGTTCTTCTTCATCGGCTACCTCATCTCCATCGCCATCTTCGGCCTCTTCCAGGCGATCTTCATGGCGAACGCCGGCGGGGCCTGGGACAACGCGAAGAAGGTGGTCGAGGTGGAGCTCAAGGCGAAGGGCACGGAGCTGCACGCCGCCACCGTCGTGGGCGACACCGTCGGCGATCCCTTCAAGGACACCTCGTCGGTGGCCATGAACCCCATCATCAAGTTCACGACGCTCTTCGGCCTCCTCGCCGTCGAGCTCGCCATCCGGCTCGACCTCGGCACGCGCATCGGCCTCGCGGCGGTGTTCCTCGCCGTCGCCCTCGTCTTCGTGTGGCGGTCGTTCTACGCCATGCGCATCGAGGCGAGCGTGAAGGCGGAGGCGGGGGCGGCCGCGCAGCACGCGGCCTAGCGATGTCCGCGGAGCGCATCGCTCCGCAGGACCGGAGGGCGGCGCTCCGCGGCGCGGCCGCCGCCCTCAAGGTGTTCCCTCTCCACGGCGTCGCGGTCCTGCCCGGGACCCCGGCGCCGTTCCACATCTTCGAGGAGCGCTACAAGGCGCTCGTCGGCGACGCCCTCGAGGGCGACCGCATCCTGGCGGTGCCCGCGCTCGTCTCGAAGGAGGGCGCCCACCAGCTGCGGCCGCCGCTCCGCCCGATCTGCGGCGCCGGCATCATCGAGAGCGAGGACCGCTACCCCGACGGCCGCTACGACATCGTGGTGCGCGGCCTCGCCCGCGTGCGCCTCGTGGAGGAGCTGCCGCAGCGGCGGCTCTATCGCGAGTTCCGGGCGGAGATCCTGGAGGATCGCTACCCCAGGGGCGGCGCGAGCTCGCTCGAGGGCGAGCTCGAGGCGCTCCGGCAGATCGTCTACGAGCTCTCCACGAAGCTCCCCAAGGAGTCCGGCGCGCCGCAGCTCGCCGAGGCGGTCGCGCAGATGAAGGACACCTCCGCCATCGTGGACCTCGTCGCGGCGGCCGCCGTCTCGGATCCGAGCACGCGCCAGCAGGTGCTGGAGCAGCTCGACGT
>DATDDC010000109.1:0-1546 GCA_036523995.1 Anaeromyxobacter sp. | reverse complement strand
CGCCCGCTGTGGCGATGGCTCCCGCCCCGCCGCCGCGCGAGAAGGCCGCCGAGCCGGAGGGCCCTTCGGATCTCCTGCTGCGCAGGGCCACGCCCGTCGGCGACGTCCTCAAGCGGACCCTCGATCCCACCTCCGGCCGCGTCATCGAGCGCAGGCTGGACCGCACCGGCCGGATCGTCGGGCAGAGCGTGGTCGACGTCTCCCAGCTCTCGCTCGTCTCGCAGGCCCGCGACGCCGAGGGTCGCATCGTGCAGGTCGTGCAGGACACGTCCGGGGCCTTCATCCAGGTGATCCGGGATCCGGTCGGCCGGTTCCTGCGCGCCTGGGTCCTGCGGCAGTGAGGTCGGGCGGCCGAGCGGCCGCCGGCGACGCCTCTCGAGACCGCGCGCGGACGCCTGGCGGAGCCGGGCATGTCGGGCCGTGGGGTAGCATCTCCACAGCGCGATGAAGGTCCTCGTCCTCGATGGGCCGGCGTCCCTCGCCGACGCCGTGGCCTCGCTGCCGGCGGCCGGGCCGCTCCCGGCGCGGACGGTGCTCGTTCCCTCCGAGCGCCACGCGCATGCGCTGCGGCGCGCGCTCGCGCGCTCCGGACGGAGCGCGGCGCTCGCGGGGACGCGCTTCGTCGGATCCCTCACGGCCGCGATCGAGGTGCTGCGGACCGCGGGCGTCCCCTTCTCGACCGGCGAGGACGCGCTGCGCCCGGCGCGCCTCCTCGCGCTCTTCCGCGAGGACCTGCGCCTCGAGCACTTCGACCTGCCGCTCCTTCGCGCGACCCGCGGCTGGGAAGACGCGTTCGCCGCGGCCATCGGCGACCTCGAGGCGGCGGGGCTCTCGCCGGCGGACCTCCCGGGCGAGGCGGCGCACGCGCGGGACCTCGCGGCCCTCTGGGCTCGCGCCGGCGCAGAGGCGGGCGCGTCCTTCACCGACGCGCGCGCCATGCTCGAGGCGGCGGCGCTCCTCTCGCGCGAAGGCGCCTGGGCCTTCGACGGGCCGACGCTCGCCATCGCGAGCGGCCACGAGCCCGCCGCGCAGGCGCGGTTCCTCGCGGCCATCCCCGGCGTCGTCCTCGGCCTGCGGGTGGCGCGGCCGGCCGGAGCCCGGCTCCTCCAGCGAATCGAGAGGCTCTACGGACCCGAGGCCAGGAAGGCGGTGGAGCGGGGGCGCGGGCCGGTCGCCCTCCGCCCCGGCGCCACGGAACGGGACCTCCTCGCCACGTACCTCTTCGCCGACGCGAAGGCGCTCGCCGATCCCGGCCGGCCCCGCAGCAAGGGCCCGGACGGCTCGGTGGACCTCGACGAGCACGCGGGCGTCGAGGCAGAGCTCGAGGCCGCGGCGGCGTGGGTGTCGCGCCAGGTCCTCGAGGCGAGGCGGCCGCTCGAGGAGATCGCCATCCTGGTCCCGTCGCTGGACCCGCTCGCGCAGCTCGCCGCCGATCGCCTCGAGCGGCTCCCGTTCGAGGGCGGACCACTCCCGGTGTACGTGGCGGGCGGGCTCCCCGCGGTCGCGACGGCCGCCGGGGCGCGCGTCCTCGCGGTCCTGCGCGCCC
>DATDDC010000108.1:0-30319 GCA_036523995.1 Anaeromyxobacter sp. | reverse complement strand
CACGCTTGCGGCGGGCTCCTTTTTGGTAATAACGTACCTATTTACCACTCTGCGCCGGTCGCTCGCCTCGGGAGGAGTCTCCGGGTCGGATCGAGGATCCGGACCGACGCAGCCGGGCAGTGGCGGAGGAGAAATGGACGGCCCCATCGTCGCGCTCCCCACCTCGCCGCGAGAGAAGCTCCGGCTCGCTCTCACCGTGAACGGCGAGGCGAAGGACCTCCTGGTCGAGCCCTGGAAGACCCTGCTCGAGGTGCTGCGCGAGGACCTCCTCCTCACCGGAACGAAGCACGGCTGCGAGCTCGGCGAGTGCGGCGCGTGCGCCGTGCTCCTCGACGGCGAGCTCGCGCTCTCGTGCCTCGTCGCCGCCGTCGAGTGCCAGGGACGCGAGGTCACGACGGTGGAGGGGCTCCGCGACGGGCCCGAGCTCCATCCGCTCCAGGCCGCCTTCGCGGATCACGGCGCCGCGCAGTGCGGCTACTGCACGCCGGGGATGCTGGTCGCGGCGAAGTGGCTCCTCGATCGGAAGCCCGACGCGACGCGCGAGGAGATCGCCGAGGCGCTCTCCGGACAGCTCTGCCGCTGCACCGGCTACCTCCAGATCTACGACGCCGTCGAGGCGGCGGGCCGCGCCCTGCGCGGCGAGCCCGCCCCGGGGCCGAAGCTCCCCGCCGTCCACCGCGGAGGCGCGAATGGCGCGTGATCCTCGCGGTCAGGGCCCCTTCGGCGCCATCGGCAAGCCGCTCCGCCGCGTC
This sequence comes from Anaeromyxobacter sp., assembly GCA_036523995.1. Taxonomy (GTDB): domain Bacteria; phylum Myxococcota; class Myxococcia; order Myxococcales; family Anaeromyxobacteraceae; genus Anaeromyxobacter. The sequence continues at coordinate 29,567 of DATDDC010000108.1, read as the reverse complement.
GACGCGCGCGGCAAGGTGACGGGCGAGACCCGCTTCGCCGACGACCTGGCGCTGCCGGGGATGCTGTTCATGAAGCTCGTGCGCTCGACCGTGCCGCACGCCCGCATCCTCGGCGTCGACCCGGGCCGCGCCCTCGCCCTGGAGGGCGTGCGGGCGGTGCTCACCGGCGCGGACTTCCCGGTGCCCTTCGGCATCCTCCCCGTCTCGCAGGACGAGCACGCCCTCTGCACGGACAAGGTGCGCTTCGTCGGCGATCCCGTGGCCGCGGTGATCGCAGCCGACGAGCTCGCGGCCGAGGAGGGGGCCCGCCTCGTCTCGGTGAAGTACGAGCCGCTCGCCACCATCGCCTCGCCGGAGGAGGCGCTCGCGCACCCGGAGCCGCGCATCCACGAGTACGGCGACGGCGGCAACGTCCACAAGACCGTGGCGTTCGACTTCGGCGACGTGCCCGCCGCCCTCGCCCAGGCCGATCGGGTCTTCGAGGACGTCCTCTTCTACCAGGGGAACACGCACCTCCCCCTCGAGCAGCACGCCACCCTCGCCTACGTCGATCCCGACGGCCTGCTCACCATCGCCTCGAGCACGCAGACCCCGCACTACCTCCACCGCGCCGCCGCCAAGGTGCTCGGCATGCCGCCCTCGCGCATCCGCATCCTGGCGCCGCCGCAGGGCGGCGGCTTCGGCGGCAAGACCGATCCCTTCAACCACGAGATCGTGGCGGCCAAGGCGGCGCTCCTCACCGGACGGCCGGTGAAGATCTCGCTCACGCGCGAGGAGGTCTTCTACTGCCACCGCGGCCGGCACCCCGTGCTCATGCGCATGCGCACGGGCGTCGCCAAGGACGGCAGCATCCTCGGCCACTCGGTCGAGACCGTGCTCGACGGCGGCGGCTACGGGAGCTACGGCGTGGCCTCGACGTTCTACACGGGCGCGCTCGAGACGACGACGTACAGGATGGCGCGCTACCGCTTCCGCGGCTGCCGCACCTTCACGAACAAGCCGCCCTGCGGCCCCAAGCGCGGCCACGGTACGCCCCAGCCGCGCTTCGGGCTCGAGGTCCACATCGACAAGATCTGCGAGCAGCTCGGGCGCGATCCGGCCGAGTGGCGCATCGCGAACGCCGTGCCGAAGGACAGCCTCACCGCGAACTGGATGAAGATCCGCACCATCGGCCTCGTGAAGTGCATCGAGGCGGTGGTGGCGGCCTCCGGCTGGAAGGAGCGCTTCCGCAAGCTCCCGCGCGGCCGCGGCCTCGGCCTCGCCTCGTCGGCGTACATGTGCGGGGCGGGCCTGCCCATCTACTTCAACGAGATGCCCCACAGCGGCGTGCAGCTCCTCCTCGACCGCGGCGGCGGCGTGACCGCCTTCTGCGGAGCGGCCGAGGTGGGGCAGGGCTCGGACAACGTCCTCGCCGTCCTCATCGCCGAGGTGCTGGGGCTCCAGCCCGGCGACATCAAGATCGTCACCGGCGACACCTCGCTCACCCCGGTCGACCTGGGGAGCTACAGCTCGCGCGTCACCCTGATGATGGGGAATGCCGCCGTGGAGGCGGCCTCCCGCGCTCGCGACCGGCTCGCCACCGCGGCCGCGGAGAAGCTCGGCATCCCCGAGGAGCGGGTCGGCTTCGGCGGAGGGCGCGTCTTCGACGTCTCCGATCCCGCGACCGGCCTCGCGTTCGCCGAGGCGGTGCAGCGCGCCGAGTCCGCGGGCGGGACCGTGGGGACCGTGGGCAGCTACCGGCCGCCGCCGCCGCCGAGCCGCTACAAGGGCGGGGGCGTGGGGCCGTCGCCGGCCTACTCGTACTCCGCCGCGGTGGTGGAGGTCGAGGTGGACGAGGCCACCGGCATCGTGCGGGTGGAGAAGATCTGGGTGGCGCACGACATCGGCCGCGCCCTGAACCCCGTCCTGGTTCGCGGCCAGGTGGAGGGCTCCGTGTACATGGGGCTCGGCGAGGCGCTCATGGAGGAGCAGTCCTTCCGCCGGCTGCCCGCGCGGCTCTCCGGCGCGCTCGTGCACCAGGCGCCCTCGATGCTCGAGTACAAGAGCCCGGCCACGCTCGACATGCCCGAGGTCGAGACCATCCTCGTCGAGGAGCCGGAGCCGAACGGCCCCTTCGGCGCGAAGGAGGTCGGCCAGGGGCCGCTCCTCCCCATCCCGCCCGCCGTGGCGAACGCCGTCTACGACGCCGTCCGCGTGCGCGTGGACGAGGTGCCGGTGACGCCGGAGAAGGTGCTCGCGGCGCTGCGCTCGAAGGAGCGCCGCTTCGGCCCCGATTCCTTCCCGGCGGTGCCGTGGCCCGAGCCGCTCGTCGTGCCTCCGCCCTGGGAGGGCGGCGACGGCAGCGCCGTGAACGAGCCGAAGAAGGACAAGGCCAAGGCCGGGCGCCGGCCGGAGGTGGCGAAGCCATGATGCGGCTTCCCCGGTTCCGCTACGTGGCCCCGCGCTCGCTCGCGGAGGCCGCCGCCGTGCTCGCCGACCTCGGTTCCCAGGCGGCGCCCATCGCCGGCGGCACGGACCTCCTCCCCAACATGAAGCGCCGGCAGCAGACGCCGGCGACGGTGGTCGGCCTGCGCGGCATCCCCGAATTGCGCGCCCGCTCCGGCGATCCCGCTCGCGGCCTCACCCTCGGCGCCATGACGAGCCTCTCGGCGGTGGAGCGCGACGAGGCCCTCGCCGCCGCCTGGCCGGCGCTGCCGCGCGCGGCGTCGCTCGTGGCCACGCCGCCGCTGCGCAACATGGGCACGCTCGGCGGGAACCTCTGCCTCGACACGCGCTGCAGCTACTACGACCAGACGCACGAGTGGCGGGAGTCCATCGGCTTCTGCATGAAGAAGGACGGCGACGTCTGCTGGGTGGCGCCCGGCTCGGAGCGCTGCTGGGCGGTGTCCTCGTCGGACACGGCGCCCGTCCTCTGCGCCCTCGGGGCGGAGGTGACGCTCGTGTCGCGCTCCGGCGAGCGGCGCATCCCGGTGTCGGAGCTCTTCGCCGACGACGGCATCCGCCACCTCTCGCGCCGGCCCGACGAGATCCTCGCCGCCGTGCACCTGCCGCCGGCAGGGCAGGGCGAGCGCGCCAGCTACCGGAAGCTCCGGCGCCGCGGCTCCTTCGACTTCCCGGTGCTGGGCGTGGCGGCGCGGGTGCGCCTCTCCCGGAGCGGGGCGGTGGAGGCGGCGCGCATCTTCGTGGGCGGCGCGGGCTCCCGTCCCCAGGAGGCGCGGGCCGCGGGCGAGTTCCTCGTGGGCCGGCAGATCGCCGACGAGGACGTCGTGCGAGAGGCGGCGGGGCTCGTCGCCAGGGTGGCGAAGCCCATGCAGAACACCGACTTCGCCCTCGCCTGGCGCAAGCAGGTGGCCAGGGAGTACGCCGCCCGGGCGCTCCGGGATCTCGTCGCCTCGGGTTGACCGCCATGGCGAGCACGGGCGTCACGATCGACCGGTCGAGGTCTCCCGCCGCCGTCGCCTTCGAGGCGGGCTTCAACGTCGCGGTGCCGTTCGTGGACCGCCACGTCCCCGAGGGGCGCGGCGGCAAGGTCGCCATCCGCACCGCGGCCGGCGACGTCACGTACGGCGAGCTCGCCGCGAACGTGAACCGCTGCGGGAACGCCCTGCTCGGTGCGGGGCTCGAGAAGGGGCAGCGCCTTCTCCTCGTGGTGAAGGACTGCCCGGAGTTCTTCTACCTGTTCTGGGGCGCCATCAAGGCCGGCATCCTCCCGGTGCCGCTCAACACCATCCTGCGGGCCGTCGACTACAAGGGGATGATCGAGGACTCGGCCTGCTCCGGCCTCGCCTTCTCGCCGGAGCTCGCGGCCGAGGTGGAGCCGGCGCTGGCGGCGGCGCGGCCGGGGCCGTCCGTGGTCCTGCCCATCGCGGACGGAAGCGGCGGGCGGAGCCTGCCGGCCCTCATGGCCCGCGCCTCGCCGGAGCTCCGGGCCGTGCCGGCCGCGGCCACGGCCCCCTGCTTCTGGCTCTACTCCTCCGGCTCGACCGGCAAGCCCAAGGGCGTCGTGCACCGGCACCGCGACATGGTGGCGACGAGCCAGCTCTACGGGCACGACACGCTCGGGATGCGCGAGGGCGACGTCGTCTTCTCGGCCGCGAAGCTCTTCTTCGCCTACGGCCTCGGGAACGCCATGACGTTCCCCCTGTGGACGGGGGCGACCGCGGTCCTGCTCGACGCGCGCCCCACCGCGAAGAACACGCTCGAGACCATCGAGCGCTTCCGGCCCACCTTCTACTTCGGCGTCCCCACGATGTACGCCGCCCAGCTCCAGGCCCTCGAGCAGGGCCGGCCCGACCTCGGGAGCCTGCGCGTCTGCGTCTCCGCGGGCGAGCCCCTGCCCGCCGACGTCTTCCGGCGCTGGAAGGAGCGGACCGGGCTCGAGATCCTCGACGGGCTCGGCTCCACCGAGGCGCTCAACACCTTCCTCTCCAACGTGCCCGGCGACGCGAGGCCGGGGGCGAGCGGCAAGCCGGTGCCCGGCTACGAGGTCCGCCTCGTCGACGACAAGGGCGTCGAGGTCGGGCCGAACGTGACGGGGCGGCTCCAGGCGAAGGGCCCGTCGATGGCGCCCTACTACTGGAACAACCCGGAGCGCACGGCGCAGACCATGGTCGGCGACTGGGTGAACACCGGAGACACGTACTTCAAGGACGACGACGGTTACTTCCACTATTGCGGCCGCAGCGACGACATGCTCAAGGTGGGCGGGATCTGGTGCTCGCCCATCGAGATCGAGGCCTGCCTCGTCGACCACCAGAGCGTGCTCGAGGCGGCCGTGGTGGGCCGCCCCGACGGAAACGGGCTCGTGAAGCCCGAGGCCTGGGTCGTCCTCCGCGACGGCCGGGCCCCCTCTCCGGCGCTGGCCGAGGAGCTCATGGCCCACTGCAAGAGCCGCCTCGCCCCCTACAAGTTCCCGCGCGGCATCCACTTCGTCGAGGAGCTCCCCAAGACCGCCACCGGGAAGATCCAGCGCTACCGTCTGCGCTAGACTCCTCCGGGCGGTCTCACGTGCAGTGAACGGGAGGATGGCATGGGAAGCATGCGTCTCTGGGCTGCGGCGTCGCTCCTCCTCGCGGCGGCCTGAAGGGCGGGGAAGTCGCCCGGCCTCCCGATGGTGACGAGCCTCATCGGCGTCCTCTTCGACGGGCTCGCCTACGGCAGCCTGCTGTTCCTCATCTCGAACGGGCTGTCGGTGACGATGGGGCTCATGAACTTCGTCAACCTGGCGCACGGCGCGTTCGCCATGCTGGGCGGCTATCTCTGCGTCGCCCTGATGCGCCGGGGCGTCCCCTTCCTCGTCACGCTGCCCCTCGTCTTCCTCGCGGTGGCGCTCGTCGGCGCCGCGCTGGAGCGGACGCTCTACCGGCGCCTCTACCGCGCGCCGCACCTCGACCAGGTCCTCTTCTCCATCGGGCTCACCTTCATCGCCGTGGCCGCCAGCACCTGGGTGTTCGGCCCGGGCCAGCAGCCGGTGGAGCTGCCCCCGTTCCTGCGGGGCCAGCTCCACCTCGCCGGCGTGGACTTCGGGAAGTACCGCCTGTTCCTCGTGGCGCTCGTGGTGCTCATCACCCTCGACCTCGAGTTCCTGGTGGGGAGCACGAGGTTCGGGGCCCAGGTCCGGGCGGCGGTCGATCACCAGGCGGTCTCCGCCGCGCTCGGCATCGACGTGAACCGGGTCTTCAGCGCCACGTTCGCCCTGGGCACGGGCCTGGCGGGCCTGGGAGGCGCGCTGGGCGTCGACGTCCTCGGCCTCGATCCCACCTTCGCCCTCAAGTACCTCGTCTACTTCCTGCTCGCCGTCGCGGTGGGCGGGGCGGGCAGCATGAAGGGCACGGCCGTCGCGGCCATCGTGCTCGGCGTCTTCGACGTCGCCGGCAAGTACTACGTGCCCTCCGCCGGCGCGTTCATCATCTATGCGCTCATGGTGGTGCTGCTCATCCTCTTCCCGAGGGGCCTCTTCGGGAGGCGGGCGTGATCATGAAGCCCGAGCAGGCGGCGATCCTCGGCCAGGCGAGCGCGCCGCTGCGGCTCGAGGCGGGGCTGCCGACCGACCGCTGGCGGGCCGCCGAGATCGCCTTCTGGCTCCTCCCCGTCCCCTGCTACTTCCTCTTCCCGGGCTACCTGGTGCTGGGGAGCCAGGTCTTCATCACCTCGCTCTTCGCCCTCTCCCTCGACCTCATCCTCGGCTACGCCGGCATCGTCTCGCTCGGCCACGCCGCCTTCTTCGGCATCGGCGCGTACACCGCCGGCCTCCTCGCCCGGCACGGCTGGGGCGAGCCGCTCTCCGGCCTCGCGGCGGGAGGCGTCCTCGCGGCCGCCGCCGGGTTCCTGGTGAGCTTCCTCGTCGTGCGGGGCGGAGACCTGGCCCGCCTCATGGTGACGCTCGGCATCGGCCAGCTCGTCTACGAGGCCGCGAACAAGGCGGCGAGCGTCACCGGCGGCGTGGACGGCCTCGGGGGCGTCGCCATGGGCAAGATCCTCGGGCTCTTCCCCTTCGACCTCGAGGGCAGGGTCGCCTTCATCTACAGCCTGGCGGTGCTCTTCGGCTGCTTCGCGCTCCTGCGGCGCATCGTGGCCTCGCCCTTCGGCCTCTCGCTCCGCGGCATCCGCGAGAACGGAAGGCGGATGCCCGCGCTGGGCGCCCCGGTGCGCCGGCGGCTCGTGGCCGCCTTCGTGCTGTCGGCCGGGGTCGCAGGCGTCGCGGGCGCCCTGCTCGCCCAGACCACGCAGTTCGTCGGCCTCGAGGTGCTCGGCTTCACCCGCTCGGCGGAGCTGCTCATCATCCTCGTCCTCGGGGGGACGGGGCGGCTCTACGGCGCCCTGGTCGGCGCGCCGCTCTTCATGCTGGCGCAGAACTACCTCGCGGGCATCGACCCCGCCTACTGGCAGTTCTGGCTCGGCCTCTTCCTCGTCGTGGCCGTGCTCCTCGGGCGCGGCGGGGCCCTGGGCCTCGCCGACCGCCTGGCGAGGCTCGTCTCGCGGAGGGCGAGGCGATGACCGTCGCGCTCCGCACCGAGGGGCTCTCGAAGTCGTTCGGCGCGCTCGCCGCGAACAGCGCCATCAGCCTCTCGCTCCCGGTGGGCGCCCGCCACGCGCTCATCGGCCCGAACGGCGCGGGCAAGACGACGTTCATCGATCTCCTCACGGGCGTCCTCTCGCCGAGCGCCGGCGAGGTGTGGCTCGGCGAGGAGCGGGTGACGCACCTCCCGCAGCACGAGCGCGTCCGCCGCGGCATGACGCGCACCTACCAGATCACCTCGCTCTTCGGAGGGCTCACGGTCCTCGAGTCGGTAGTGCTCGCCATCTGCGAGCGGAAGCGGCTCGGCTTCCGCTGGAGCTGCACGGTGGCGAGCTGCGCCGAGGAGGCCGACGAGGCGTGGGCGCTGCTCCGCACGCTGCGGCTCGAGCGCGAGGCCGGGATCCACACCCGGCTCCTCCCCTACGGGAAGCAGCGCCTCGTCGAGATCGCGCTCGCCCTCGCCACGCGCCCGAGGATCCTGCTCCTCGACGAGCCCGCCGCCGGGATCCCCGCCGCGGAGAGCGCCGAGGTGCTCGACGTCGTGGCCGCCCTGCCGGGCGACGTGACCATCCTCTTCATCGAGCACGACATGCAGCTCGTCTTCCGCTTCGCGGAGCGGATCGTCGTGCTCGTGGGCGGGAAGGTGCTGGCCGAGGGCACGCCCGCGGAGATCGCGGCCGACCGGCGGGTGCGCGAGGTGTACCTGGGCGAGGCGGAGCATGGCTGAGCTCCTGCGCCTCGAGAACGTGGTGGCCGGCTACGGCGACTCGGTGGTCCTGGAGGACGTCTCGCTCTCGCTGGCCGAGGGCGACAGCCTCGCGCTCCTGGGCCGGAACGGCATGGGCAAGTCGACCTTGCTCGCGACGCTCATGGGCCTCACCCGCGTTCATCGCGGCGCCCTCCGCTGGCGGGGGAAGGATCTCCGCGCGCTCCCCACCTTCCGGCGCGCGCGCGCCGGGCTGGGCTGGGTTCCTCAGGAGCGGCTCGTCTTCCCGTCGCTCACCGTGGCCGAGCACCTCGCCGCCGTGGCGCGCCCCGGCCCCTGGACCGCGGAACGGGTGTGGCGGACCTTCCCGCGCCTCCTCGAGCGGCGCGAGCACCGCGGGAACCAGCTCTCCGGCGGCGAGCAGCAGATGCTCGCCATCGCCCGCGCGCTCGTGGTGAACCCGAGCCTGCTGCTCCTCGACGAGCCGATGGAAGGCCTCGCGCCGCTCATCGTGAAGGAGCTGCTCGGCGTCATCCGCGAGCTCATCGCGGAGGGCGGCATGAGCGTCATCCTGGTGGAGCAGCACGCGCGGCTCGCGCTCCAGGCGACGAAGCACGTCGTCGTGCTGGATCGCGGGCGCGTGGTCCACGCCTCGGAGAGCGAGGGGCTGCTGCGGGATCCGGAGGCGCTGCAGCGGCTCGTGGCGGTGGCGTGAACGAGAGAAGGCGGGCGTCCGGGAGCGCAAAGAACAATCCGGGAGTGCTCCGCCTGAGCGGCTGCTCGGAGTCGTGGCGGCGCGGAGTCGTGGCGGCGCGGAGCCGGGGCGGCAAGCGGAGCAGCGGAGCGAGCACGCGATCCCTTCCGGGCGCTATTTCACCCGGGTGAACCTCGGTCACCGTCGGCTCGACCGGCGCCGCGGGAGGCCCTTCCGCTCCTCGTTCGGATCCGCCAGCGGACCACGGCATGACGCTCGCGCCGCGCGGGGCTTGCGGCGATGGGTCGCGGCCCCTCGCGGATACCTGGTGCGTCGCGGGCCGGACGGTTAGCTCGCACGGATCTCACCCGGAGGTCTCACGACATGAGGCTGCGCCCAGCGCTCGTCATGGTCGCGCTCGCCGCGGAAGCTGCGGCATGGGCTGCGCCGTCGCGCGCCGAGACGAAGGCCGAGCCGGACTGCAGGACGTTCGAGCCGCGCCCGATCGGCCGCGGAACGACGGCGACCCCGCGCGCGCCCCAGCGAGGAGCCCCGTGGCAGCCGCCGCGGCGGTTCGAGCACGTGCTGATCGTCGTCCTCGAGAACCAGGACTACGACACGGTGGTGCGCCATCCCTACTTCCGAGCGCTGGCGCGGCGAGGGACGATGTTCACGCATTTCAATGGGCTCTTCCATCCCTCCTACGCGAACTACCTGGCGCTCATCGGCGGGAAGTTCTTCGGGACGATCAAGGACGACCAGAAGGACATCCCGCGGTCCGAGCGGACGATCGCCGACCTGCTCGAGGCGAAGGGACTCACCTGGCGGCAGTTCGCGGAGGGGTACCCGGGGCATTGCTACACCGGGAGCTCCGCCTCCGGGTCTCTCTACCAGCGGAAGCACGTCCCCTTCATGAGCTTCGAGTCGATCACGAAGGACCCTGCGCGCTGCGCCCGCGTGGTCTCCGCCGACCGGTTCGACCGCACCGACCTCCCGAGCTTCGCGCTCTACTCGCCCGACATGTGCCACGACGGACACGACGTCTGCGGCGGCGCTCTCGATCGCGTGAAGGGCTGGATCGGCGACATCCCCGGCGCCGGCCGAATCGGCGTCGGCAGCCGCGAGCTCGACCAGGCGGCGGAGTGGCTGCGGGGGTTCCTCGAGCCCATCCTCGCCGATCCCGCCGTCATGAAGGACACGCTCGTGGTGGTCACCTTCGACGAGTCCGAGGACGGCGCGAACAACCACATCTACACGGTGTTCCTCGGCGGGATGGTGAACGCGGGCGCCGAGATCGACGCGTGCTACGACCACTACAACCTCCTCCGCACCGTCGAGGACAACTTCGGCCTCGGGACGCTCGGAGCGGAGGACGAGCGGTCGGTGCCCATCACGGGCAGCCTGTGGCGCGCCGGGTCGGGTCCCTAGCGCCGATCCGTGAAAACCGGAGAGGGACCTGCGCGCCCTTGCCGCACAAAACTGACGCCGATCAAGACATCCGTGCGGCAGGAGCGCGCAGAGTGGCGCGGGTCAGGGGAGGGTCGAGGAAGGAAGCTTCCGTGCGGAAGCCGAGCTCTTTGAATCCCACCGTGCCGAACGACCTCCGCGCCCGGGTCCACTTCAGCGCGGAGACGGGCCAGATCTGGCTGCACGAGCACCGCATGCTGCTCGTGCACGCGGAGGCCCTGGCGAGCCTGCGCAAGGAGCTCATCGACACGCTCGGGACCGAGCGCGCCAAGGGCGTCCTCCTGCGCATGGGCTACACGTCGGGCAGGCGCGACGCGGAGCTGGTGCGCGCGGTGAGCGGGGACGACGCGGAGGCGTTCATGACGGGCCCGCGCCTGCACGCCCTCGAGGGCATCGTGCGGGTCACGCCCATCCGCCTCGAGCTCGATCGCGCCGCCGGGCGGTTCTCGGGCGAGCTCCTCTGGGAGAACTCCTGGGAAGGCACCTGGCACAAGCGCGACCTCGGCATCCACACCGAGCCGGTGTGCTGGACGCAGATCGGCTACGCCTGCGGGTACACGTCGTCCTTCATGGGAAGGCCCATCCTCTACAAGGAGGTCGAGTGCGTGGGGGCCGGCGCGAGGAGCTGCCGGATCGTGGGCAAGCCTCTCGAGGAGTGGCCCGACGCCGCGGAGCAGCTGCGGTACTTCCACCCGGAGAGCATCGCCGACGAGCTCTTCGACCTGCAGGCGCAGCTCGCGCAGCTCCGCTCGACCATGGTCGATCGCGAGAGCCTGCCCGAGGAGATGGTGGGCGAGTCGCCGGCGTTCCGCGCGGCGTACGGGCTCCTCCGCAAGGCGGCGACGGCGCAGATCACCGTGCTCCTCCTCGGCGAGACCGGCGTCGGCAAGGAGATGTTCGCGCGCTACCTGCATCGCACCAGCGCGCGCGCCGCCGAGCCGTTCGTGGCGGTGAACTGCGCGGCCATCCCGCCCGACCTCGTCGAGTCCGAGCTCTTCGGCGTGGAGAAGGGCGCCTTCACGGGCGCGTCGGTCTCGCGCCCCGGGCGCTTCGAGCGCGCCCACGGCGGCACGCTCTTCCTCGACGAGGTGGGCGACCTGCCGCCCCCGGCCCAGGCGAAGCTCCTGCGCGTCCTCCAGGACGGCGAGGTGGAGCGCGTGGGCGATCAGCGGACCCGCAAGGTGGACGTGCGCCTCGTCGCCGCCACGAACTCGAACCTCCAGCAGCTCGTGAAGGAGGGCCGCTTCCGCTCGGACCTCTACTACCGGCTCAACGCCTACCAGGTGTTCATCCCGCCGCTGCGCGAGCGCAAGGAGGACATCTCGCCCCTCGCCAAGCGCTTCCTGGCGAAGTTCTCGGCGCTGCACGAGAAGAAGCTGCTGGGCTTCTCCGACAAGGCGAAGCGGGCGCTCCTCGATCACCCCTGGCCCGGGAACATCCGCGAGCTGCAGAACATGATCGAGCGCTGCGTCATCCTGGCTCCGCAGGGCGGGCGCGTGGAGATCGAGCACCTCTTCACCTGCCAGGAGGGCATGCAGTCGAAGGAGATCGGCCTCGACCGGAACGGCGAGCTCGACGTCGCGGACCAGGCCTCCCTGCGCCGGCTCTGCGACGCGGTGCTGAACGGCGCCGTGTCGCTCGACGCCATCGAGGCGATGCTGCTCGAGTCCGCGGTGGACCGGGCGCGCGGGAACCTGTCCTCCGCGGCGCGCATGCTCGGGATGACGCGGCCGCGCCTCGCCTACCGGCTGAAGAGGCGGCAGGAGGAGGCGGAGGCCGTGGCGCCCGCGGAGGAGCTCGTGGAGGAGCCTGCCGAGGAGCCCGCCGCGCCGGGGGCACCTGCTCCCGCTCCGGGGAAGACCTCGGGGACCGTTCTCGCCTAGACTCCCGCCGTGGACGAAGCGCTCCGCACGAAGGTCCTCGCGTACCTCGCCGGCCACAACGTCCTCACGCTCTCGACCTTCGGGCCTGCCGGCCCGTGGGCGGCCGCCGTCTTCTACGTGAACGACGGCCTCCGCCTGTACTTCCTGTCGTCGCCGAGGAGCCGCCACGCCCAGGACCTCGCCGCCGACCCGCGGACGGCGGCCGCCATCCACGAGGACTACCGCGACTGGCCCGACATCAAGGGCATCCAGCTCGAGGGCCGCGCCGCCCCCGTGCCCGAGGCCGAGATCGACCGCGTGCGCGCGCTCTACGGGGCGAAGTTCCCGGTGGTGGCGAACGCAGCGAAGGCGCCGCCCGAGATCGCCGCGGCGCTCGCCGGCGTGCGCTGGTACGCGCTCACCCCCGAGGCGCTCCACTTCATCGACAACTCGGCGGGGTTCGGGCAGCGGCGGCGGCTCCTCTGACCGGGCCGGTCGCTTCATGGATGCGACCGGTTTCGCCCGAGCACACAGGCCGCGGCGACGGGCGCCATGTCCAGGATCTCCGTCCGCACCTCGCCGAACCCGGCGGCCAGGAGCGACGCCGTCATGCGCTCCGCCGCGAGCCGGGTGTCGTACGCGGTCGCGCCGCGGTTCCTCGGCTGCAGCGTGAGCGCGACGACGCCTCCCGGATTCATGACCTGGCGGAGACCCCCGAGGACGGAGACCGGGTCCTTCCAGAACATGTAGACGTTCACGGCCATCACCTTGTCGAAGCGCCCCTCGAAGCGGGGTAGGGCGTCCGCCGAGCCGAGGAGGAGCTCGACGCGGCCGGCGCGGATCGCCTTCGCATTCCGCCGCCTCGCCTGGCGCAGCATCAGCTCCGAGTGGTCGATGCCGACGACCTTGCCCGCGGTGACGATCTCGGCGGCACGCGCCACGGCGAGCCCGGGCCCGAAGCCCACCTCCAGGATGCGATCCTCGGGCCGCAGGTCGAGGAGGTCGATCGTCCGCGAGCTGCGCACCCGGTTCGAGGGGCGCACCCGCATGACGAGCCCGACCAGCACGCCGAGCGGTCCGCTGGGCTTCCCGAACTGCCGGACGATGACGCTGCGCACCGTGCTCACGATCTGCCTCCCAGGGCTTCGCGCACCGCGCTCGACCGCTCGCCGCCTGCGTATCGCGAACCGCTCAGGTCCCGCGCGGCGCGGGCGCGGCGACAACGCGCCCGGCCCAGATCTCCGGCCCCATCGCGCCGAGGATGAGCCGGAGCCAGACGGTGAACTCCTCCGGCGCCTCGGCCAGGCGGGCCTCGAGCGCGCCGCGCTCGACCCAGCGCCATCCCGCGGCCTCCAGGGGATCGGGGGCGGGCGGGCCGTCCCATCCCCCGACGAGCACGTGGTCGATCTCGTTCTCGACGAGGCCGTTCTCGAGCCGCACGCGGTAGCGGAACGTCGAGATCGGCGCGAGCGGGCAGTCGAAGCCCATCTCCTCGCGCAGGCGCCGGTGCGCCGCCGCCGCGACGGGCTCGCCTGGGCGCGGGTGTCCGCAGCACGCGTTCGACCAGCGGCCGCCCGAGTGGTACTTCGACGTCGCCCTGCGCTGCAGCAGGAGCTCGCCCGCGCCGTTCAGGACGAAGACGGAGAAGGCGCGGTGCAGGAGCCCGGCTTCGTGGGCGGCGAGCTTGCGCTCGGTCCCCACTTCGCGGTCGTCCTCGTCGACCAGCACCAGCCGCTCCATGCCGCTCCCCCCGGCGGTCCGCAGGCGAAGCCGAGCTCCGCCCGGACTCGATGCAGGCGCCGCGCCACCCCGGAACACCCGCCCGTGGGCCGCGCCGCCGCGCGTCGTGAGCAAATGATGAAATCGGGGCGGCGCCGCACGGAAATGTTGACGAGGTGGTGAAGGCGCCGGAGCGCTCGGCCGCGAGCGGACCCGCCTCGAAGAGCCGCGCGACCCGCCCGCCTCGCACCGCCGCCGCCCTTTCGCCGCCGAACCAGAGGCGCGACGCGCGCTTCCGGATTCGAGCCGCCGTCTCACTCGCTCCGCGGAGGGCGTGGCACGGCCGATGCGAAAGCTCCCCCGAGCCACGCTCGCGGAGACCCGCTCCACCCACGCAGGAGGCCTGCCGTGAAGTTCCCGAACCCGCACGAATTCAAGACGCTCCCCGGCACCGAGGGATGGGAGCGGATGTATCCGTACCAGTACCAGTTCGTGAAGGACGACCCCGAGCGCAAGCGCTACGAGGACGAGACCTTCTGGTTCTACGACGGGCTGCACTATCCCGAGCCGCTCTATCCCTTCGACACGATCTGGGACGAGGCCTGGTACCTCGGCCTCTCCCAGTACAACACGCGCATCTTCTCCGTGCCCCCGGTGTACGGCGTCGATCACCGCGTGGTGAACGGCTACATCTACATCGCCCCCGTCCCCGTGAAGGATCCCGCCGAGATCGGCGAGCGCGTGAAGGGCTTCCTGGAGCGCGCCGGCTACTACTACAAGAACTGGGACGCGCTCGAGGCGAAGTGGAAGAAGAAGATGGAGTCCACCATCGCGGAGCTCGAGGCGCTCGAGATCCCGAAGCTGCCCGCCCTGGAGGACATCAAGGTCGTGACGGAGGCGCTGGGCGAGTCGAAGGGCTACCACCTGCTCCGCGCCTACGACCAGCTCATCGACCTGGGCATCCGCTGCTGGCAGTACCACTTCGAGTTCCTGAACCTCGGCTACGCCGCGTACGTCACGTTCCTGGGGCACTGCAAGAAGATCTTCCCGGACATCCCCACCCAGCGCGTGACGCAGATGATCTCCGGCATCGACGGCGTCATCATGTACAAGCCGGACGAGATACTGCGCGACCTCGCGCGCAAGGCCGTGAAGCTCGACGTCGACCGGCAGCTCAAGTCCGCGCGCTACAGCGACGTCCGCCCGACCCTCGAGCGGAGCGCGGCCGGGAAGGAGTGGCTCGCCGCGTTCGAGCAGGCGCGCCAGCCCTGGTTCAACGTCTCCACCGGCACCGGCTGGTACCACCACGACCGCTCCTGGAACGACAACCTCGACGTGCCGCTCGGCATGATCGCCATGTACGCCGAGAAGGTCCGCGCCGGCGACTCGCTGGAGCGTCCCATCGCCAAGGTGCGCGCCGAGCGCGACCGGATCACCACCGAGTACCGCGCCCTCATCGCGTCCGCCGAGGATCGCGCCGGGTTCGATCAGCTCCTCGGCACCGCGCGGACGGTGTTCCCCTACGTCGAGAACCACCTCTTCTACGTCGAGCATTGGTTCCACTCGGTCTTCTGGAACAAGGTGCGCGAGGTGGGGGCCATCCTGAAGGAGCACCGGCTCCTCGAGGACGTGGAGGACGTCTGGTACCTGAAGCGCGCCGAGATCAAGGACGCGCTCTGGGACGTCGTCACCGCCTGGGCGACGAACGTGAAGCCGCGCGGCGCCAAGACGTTCCCGCCCGAGATCGCCTGGCGCAAGAGCGTCATGCAGAAGTTCCGCGCCTGGCGGCCGCCGCCCGCGGTGGGGCCGGCCCCCGAGGTCATCCAGGAGCCCTTCACCATCGTGCTGTGGGGCGTGACGAACGAGTCGCTCGCGGAGTGGGGCAAGCTCGCCGAGGTCACCGACCTCTCCAAGGTGAAGCAGTTCAAGGGCTTCGCCGGCAGCCCCGGGACGGTGGAGGGGCGCGCCCGCGTGTGCCGCACCGTCGAGGAGGTCGCCAGCCTGCAGGACGGCGAGATCCTGGTGGCGCCGACCACCTCGCCCTCGTGGGCGCCGGCGTTCATCAAGATCAAGGCGTGCGTCACGGACGTGGGCGGAGTGATGTCGCACGCCGCCATCGTCTGCCGCGAGTACGGCATGCCCGCCGTGGTGGGCACCGGCCACGCCACGAAGATCCTCAAGACAGGGCAGAGGATCCGCGTGAACGGCACCACCGGCGAGATCGCGCTGCTCTAGGCCGGGATCCGTCCTCGTGAATCCGGGAGGAGCCATGGGCGCCGGCCAGCAGATGATCATGTGGTTGCAGGACTGCCGCACGGACGCCCTGCCGCTCGTGGGCGGTAAGTGCGCCTCGCTCGGCGAGCTCATCCACGCCGGCGTGCGCGTCCCTCCCGGATTCGCGCTCACCACCAACGCCTTCCGCGCCTTCATGGCCGAGGGCGATCTCTCTCGCGACGTCGCCGCCGCCGTGGAGGGGGTGGATCCGCGCGACCTGGACGCGCTGGAGGCGGCGAGCCGCCAGGTGCGCAGGCGCGTCGAGGAGGCGCCCTTCTCGACGCAGATGGAGGACCTCGTCGCCGAGCACTACCGCAAGCTCTCGGTGCAGTGCTGCATGCCCGCGACGCCGGTGGCGGTCCGCTCCAGCGCCACGGCCGAGGACCTGCCCGGCGCGAGCTTCGCCGGGCAGCAGGACACCTATCTCTGGATCCGCGGCGTGGACGATCTCCTCGAGCGCGTGAAGCGCTGCATCTCGAGCCTCTACACCGGCCGCGCCATCGCCTACCGCGCCAGGAACGGTTTCCGGCACGGCGACGTGGCCATCGCCGTCGGCGTCCAGAAGATGGCGCACGCGTTCTGCGCCGGGGTCATGTTCACGCTCAACCCGTCGAACGGAGACCGCTCCAGCATCGTCATCGACTCGAACTTCGGCTTCGGCGAGTCGGTGGTCTCGGGCGAGGTGACGCCCGACCACTTCGTCGTGAACAAGGTCTCGCTCGAGATCGTCGAGCGCACCATCTCGACCAAGACCGTCGCCCACGTCCTCGACTCCAGGGCGCAGCGGACCGTGGCGCAGGACGTGCCGCCGGAGCGCCAGACGGTGCAGTCGCTCATCGACGACGAGATCACCGAGCTCGCCTGGATGGGAAAGCAGATCGAGAAGCATTACGGCCGGCCCATGGACATCGAGTGGGCGCTCGACAAGAGGCTCCCCGCCGGCGGCAACATCTTCATCCTGCAAGCGCGGCCGGAGACGGTGTGGAGCGCGAAGGCGAGCTCCTCCGCCCAGCGCGACGGCGCTCCCAAGAGCTCCCTCGACTACATCCTCGCCACCATGATCCAGGGCCAGCGCGTCCACTGACGGAAGACCCCTCGGCGCCTCGACGACCGAAGACGAACAGGAGAGGACCCCGCATGAACCCCCCCCGTCCCGAATCCGCCCCCATCTCCGATCTGCGCGGCTACATCGCGGCCTGCGAGCGCGCCGGCCAGCTCCACCGGGTCAAGACCGAGGTCGACTGGCGGTGGGAGCTGTGCCACGTCTCGAAGGTGAACGAGGAGCAGAAGGGCCCGGCGCTCCTCTACGAGAACGTGAAGGGCTACAAGATCCCGGTCTTCACGAGCGCCTTCACCACGCCGGCGCGGCTCGCCCTGGCGCTCGGGCAGGACCCGTCGCTCAGCATGGTGCAGCTCGCCCGGAAGTGGATGCAGCTCACCACGAAGGAGCTCGTCAAGCCGCGGCTCGTCGATCGGCCGCCGGTGATGGAGAACGTCCTCACCGGTGGTGACATCGACCTCGAGAAGTTCCCGGTCCCCTGGTTCTACCCGGACGACGGCGGGCGCTTCTTCATCACCGCCGGGTTCCTCGTGACGCGCGATCCCGACACCGGCTGGACGAACTGCGGCACCTATCGCTCCCAGCTCCTCGGGAAGAACCTCCTCGGCTCCCAGATCATCAAGGGCAAGCACGGCGACATGCACATGAAGAAGTACCAGGAGCGAGGCGAGCTCATGCCCGCCGCCGCCGTGGTGGGCACGGACCCGGTGCTCTTCCTCGCGGCCTCGACGCTCGTCTCGGCGCAGACGGACGAGTACGACATCGCCGGCTCGCTCCGCGGCACCCCGGTCCCGGTGTTCAAGTCGGATCTCACCGGCCTCACGTTGCCGGCGAACGCCGAGATCATCGCCGAGGGCTTCATCGATCCCAACGAGCTCATGGAGGAGGGGCCCTTCGGCGAGTACACCGGCTACTACTCGGGCAACAAGGGGAAGGACTACCCGAAGCCGGTGCTCCGGGTGAAGCGCCTCCTCTTCCGCAACGACCCCGTCTTCTGGTCGACGACGGTGGGGAAGCCCATCAACGACATCCACATGATCCAGTCGCTGAACCGCACGGCGACGCTCTGGTACGACCTCGAGACCATGAAGGTGCCGGGGATCCAGAGCGTGTACATCCCGCCGGAGGCCTGCGGCCGCTTCTGGGCCATCGTGTCGGTGAAGCAGATGTACCCGGGCCACTCGAACCACGTGGCGGACGCGGTCTGCGCCTCCACCACCGGTCACTACGGCCTCAAGGGCGTCATCACCGTCGACCACGACATCGCCGCCGACGACTGGGACCGCGTGATGTGGGCCCTCTCCACGCGCTTCGATCCGGCGCGGTCGGTGCAGATCCAGAAGCGCGGCCGCTCCACGCCGCTCGACCCCGGGCTCCCCATCGAGGCGCGCGAGATCGTGAGCCGCATCCAGATGGACGCCTGCACGCCGTACGAGTGGAAGTCGAAGCCGGCCGAGATCTGGATGGACCGCGAGGTGCTGCAGAAGGTCTCGAACCGCTGGAACGAGTACGGCTTCCCGGGCCAGAGCCCGGTCGCTGACATGATCGACCGGCTCACGCGCCCGGCGCAGAAGAAGGCGAAGGAGTCGAAGGAGTCGTGAGCCCGGGCACGGATGGTCGAGCCATGACGCCCAGGAAGGGCATCGTCTTCGTCTGCAACCTCGACACGCGCGGCGAGGACATCGCCTTCGTGAAGGACCTCATCCGCGAGCGCGGGCACGAGGCCATCCTCCTCGACTTCAGCATGGAGGAACCGCCGCCGTTCCCCGGCGACATCCGCACCGAGGAGGTGGCGAGGCGCGGAGGCATGCCCATCGAGGCGGTGCGCGAGAAGTACCGCTCCGACCGCGACGCGGCGACGAAGAACCAGATCGCCGGCGCGTCCGCCATCGTCGAGGAGCTCGTGAAGGAGGGCCGCGTCCACGGCATCCTCGGCGTGGGCGGCGGCACGGCCACGCTCGTCGCCACGTCGATCATGAAGCGGCTGCCCTTCGGCATGCCCAAGGTGATGGCCTCGCCCATGGCCGCACACCCCGCCTACATCGACAAGTACGTGGGCACGCGCGACATCACCATGCACCACACGGTGCTCGACGTCGTGAAGATGAACCCGCTGCTCCGCGCGCAGATCGTGAACGCGGTGGGCGCCATCTGCGGCATGGTCGAGATGAGCGAGGGCACCGACTTCCGCTTCGACAGCCCGTGCATCGCCGTCTCGTCGTTCGGCTTCGGCGAGATGGCCGTGCAGTCCGCCGTGGGAATGCTGGAGGAGGCCGGGCTCACGCCCATCGTCTGCCACGCCCAGGGCAAGGGCGACCGCGCCATGGAGGAGATGATCCGGGACGGCGCGTTCCAGGGCGTCCTCGACCTCTGCATCGGCGGCGTCGTGGAGCACCTGTTCCACGGCAACCGCGATCCCGGGCCGGGCCGGCTCTCCGCCGCCGCGGAGGCGGGAATCCCGACGGTGCTCGCGCCCTGCGGCCTCGACATCCTCTCCTACGGCGGCCGGCCCGACATGCTGGAGAGGACGAAGGACCGCCCCCAGTACGTGCAGGACGCGCTGCGCGTGCAGGTGCGCACCACGGCGGACGAGCTGCGCCAGGCCGCCGACGCCATCGCCGAGCGGCTCGATCGCGCCCGCGGGCCGTGGACGTTCCTCGTGCCCAAGAAGGGCTGGTCGTCGCTCGATCGCGAGGGCCGGCCCATGTACGACCCGGCCGCCGACGCGGCCTTCGTGGCGCGCCTCCTGGAGCGGCTCGCCGAGCCGCGCCGCGTGAAGGAGGTCCCGCTCCAGCTCTACACGCCGGAGTTCGCCCGCGCCGCGGTGGACGAGCTCCTGGCGCTCCTCGAGGCCGCCAAGCCCAGGGCGGTCGCCCGCTGAAGGAGGACGCGATGCTCGTCCGCGACTGGATGCAGCCGGACCCGATCACGGTGTCGAGCGACGCGCTCGTCACCGAGGCGAAGACGATCCTGACCGAGCACAAGCTGCCGGGGCTCCCCGTCGTGGACGGCGGGCGCCTGCGCGGCCTGCTCACCCCGGCGCACTGCCTGCGCGCCTCGCACTTCGTCATGCGCACGCAGGATCCGGACGAGCTCGCCTGGTTCGAGACCCGGCTCAAGGTGAAGGACATCATGGTGCGCAATCCCGCCACCATCGAGGCCTCCGAGACCATCGAGCACTGCGTCCTGCGCGGGCGGCAGCTCGGCGTCTCGCAGTTCCCCGTCGTGGAGCACGGGCCGCTCGTGGGCATCATCTCCGCGAACGAGATCTTCTCCCTCTGCACGTGGCTCCTCGCGGCGTGGGCGACGCAGAGCGGCCTCACCCTGGGCCCCCTGCGCCTCAAGTCCGGCGTCCTCCGCGGCATCGTGGAGGTGGCCGAGACCGCGGGGGCGGTCCTCCAGGCCGTGTACCCGCAGGGCCGGAACGGAGGCCACGCCGAGCGCGGCGTCGCCGACGAGCGCGTGGTCATCCGCTTCCACGCGCCCGACCTGCGCGCGGTGGCGGGCGCCCTCGAGCGGGCCGGGTTCCAGGTGCTCGAGTCCGTGGAAGCTCCCGAGCACCGCCCGCTGCCTCGCGCCTAGCGCCCGCGCTGCGGGCAGGAAAGGACCGCTCCATGAGCCCTCCCCTCGTCGTGGCCATCACCGGCGCCACCGGCGTCGTCTACGGCGTCGAGATGCTGCGCGTGCTCCGGGAGCTCGGCGTGGAGACGCACCTCATCCTCTCCGAGGCGGCGGCGACGAACCTCGCCCTCGAGACGAGCACCAGCGCCGCGGAGGTGAAGGCGCTCGCCACGGTCGTGCACGGCAACAAGGACATGGCCGCGGCGCCGGCGAGCGGGTCCTTCCGCACGCGGGGGATGATCGTCGCCCCCTGCACGGTGAAGACGCTCTCCGCCATCGCGAGCTCCTTCGACTACAACCTCGTGGCGCGCGCCGCCGACGTGACGCTGAAGGAGGGGCGGAAGCTCGTCCTCATGGTCCGCGAGACGCCGCTCCACAAGGGCCACCTCGCGCTCATGACCCGCGCCGCCGACCTCGGCGCGGTGATCCTCCCGCCCATGCCCGCGTTCTACCACCGGCCCGAGACGATCCTGGACCTCGTCCACCAGACCATCGGCAAGGCGCTCGACCAGTTCGGGATCGAGCACGAGCTGTTCAAGCGGTGGGCGGGTCACGACGGCGCCGCGGATCCGGTGCGGCTCGCCAAGTGACGAGGGGAGCTTCTCCGGTCGGAGTCCGGAGGCGGAGAAGGGGCGGGGGTGGGCCCTCGCGGCGAGGAGCGGAGCGACCCCCCGGATACGCCACCTCATCGGACGCAGTGCACGAACGTGCCACCGCTCCGTGAAGGCCGCCCAGCGCGGCGGTGGCACAGTTTCGTGCCGGCGGCCTCGATCGTGCGCCGCCGCAGCCAGGACAGGGCACGTTCGGGCGTCGCGCAGCGACGCAGCCGCGAGGGCCCACCCCCGCCCGCGCGGAGACGGAGGCCTACGGTATGGCGTCCAGCGGGTGTAGGGCACCAACGGGCACCACCCGGCCCGCCCGTTCACCGTCCGGAGATCCTCGCCGCCAGCCTTCGCAGCGCGATCTCCGTCTTCGCGTCCTCGATCTCCCCGCGCTCGCACGCGGCGATGGCGTCGTCGAGCCGGCGCCAGCGGAGGAGCGCGCCCTCCTCGTGCGGCGAGCCGTCGCCGAGGAGCGGCGCCTCCTGCACGTCCTCCGCGCCGCCTCGCGGCGCCTCGGCGGCGAAGAGGTGGAAGCGATCCGAGGAGACCGGCGGGTGGACGAAGAGCGGGGCCCCGAGCGGCTCGAACCGCTCCGGCGCGAGGGCGATCCCGGCCTCCTCCAGCACCTCGGCGGCGGCGCGGCGGCGGAGGGCGTCGAGGCCCACCTCGCCGGGCTCGACCACGCCGGCGATCACCTCCTCGAGGAGGAGGACCTCGTGCTCGGGAAGCGCCGTGGGCCTCCCGCGCCGGAAGGCGGGCGCGGGCCGGAGCCCGCTGCGCGTCAGCACCTCGACGCCTCGGCCGGTGCGCGCGAAGAGGCACACTGCCACCGCATCGAGCGTGGCCCGGTCGAGGACGTCGATGGCGTACTCGACGGAGAGGCTGCCGTCGGCGCGGCGGTTCCGGGCGCGGTAGCGCTTCACGCGCAGGAAACCCTCGTCGCAGCGCGACGTGGCGGTGCGGTCCTCCACGATCTCGATGGCGATGACCCTGGGCATTGCGCCCTGATACGGCTCGGGCCCCGGGGGCGCAAGCCGGCGCCGAGCCCGTCGGCCCCCGCCGGGGTCGGCTCGACGAGGAGGTTGAATCGGGCCTGCGGCGCGACAAGGTCGCCGGACGCGAGCATGCCCGTCGACGTCGAGACCGGGATCGTCATCGACCGCCCGCGCGGCCGGGTGGCCGCGTATGCGGCCGACCCGGCCAACGCGCCGGAGTGGTACGTCAACATCGAGTCCGTCGAGTGGAAGACGCCGCCGCCGCTCGCGGTGGGATCGCGGCTCGCCTTCGTGGCCCGCTTCCTCGGCCGGCGGCTCGCCTACACGTACGAGATCGTCGCGGTGCTCGAGAGGGGCTGAGGGCGATTCTCGGGGTGCCACGGCGGCGCATTCGGCAGTAGAAGGACGATCGCGACCGGCAAGGCCGGCAGCGCGTCGCGCTGAGGGGAGCCCGATGAGCAAGACACCTCCACATCCTCATGCGGCTGCGCCCGAGGCGAGAGGCGGGGAGACGGCCGGCCCGCAGGGCTCGCCCCCACCCGGCCCCAACACGCTCTCCGTCCACGGCGGCGACATCCGGGCCCGGGCCCACCAGGCCATCCCGATGCCCATCATCCAGACGGCGACGTACGCCTTCGCCGACACCGCGGACCTCGTGAACTTCATGCAGCAGCGCAGCCTCGGCGCCAACGTCGAGGGCCGCGAGGACTACGGCCGGTACGGGAACCCCACCGTCCAGTCCGTCGAGCGCAAGGTGGCGGCGCTCGAGCACGCCGACGACGCGGTGCTCTTCTCCTCGGGGATGGCCGCCATCACGACCCTCCTCCTCGCCAGCCTGCCCACCGGCGCGCACCTCGTCATGACCGACGACTGCTACCGCCGCACGCGCCAGTTCTGCCTCGTGTTCCTGAAGCGGCTCGGCATCGAGACCACGGTCGTGCCCATGGGCGACTACGCCGCCCTGGAGGCCGCCATCCAGCCGAAGCGGACGCGCTTCGTCCTCTCGGAGAGCCCGACCAATCCGTACCTGCGCTGCGTGGATCTGGAGGTCCTCGCCGAGATCGCGAAGCGGCACCGCGTCCAGACCATCATCGACAGCACCTTCGGCACGCCCATCAACCAGCGCCCGCTCCGCTACGGCATCGACTACGTCACCCACAGCGCCACGAAGTACATGGGCGGCCACCACGACCTCCTCGCCGGCGCGGTGGTGGGGAGCAAGGCGCGCGTGGCGGCCCTGCGCGACGCCCGCGGCGTGCTGGGCGGCATCGTCGATCCCCAGAACGCCTACCTGCTCGAGCGGGGCCTCAAGACGCTCGGCCTCCGGGTGAAGCAGCAGAACGAGACCGCGCTGGCCGTGGCGCGCCATCTGGAGACGCATCCCCGCATCGAGCGGGTCTGGTACCCGGGCCTGCCCTCGCACCCCGACCACGAGGTGGCGCGCCGCCAGATGAGCGGGTTCGGCGGGGTGGTCAGCTTCGAGGTGCGCGGCGCGCTGGAGGACGCGAGCCGCTTCATCGACGCCATGGAGCTGCCGTACATCGCGCCGAGCCTGGGCGGCGTCGACAGCCTCATCGAGCAGCCCGCCCTCATGTCGTACTTCGAGAAGACGACGGAGGAGCGGCTCGAGGTGGGCATCAAGGACAACCTCGTCCGCTTCGCCATCGGCGTCGAGGACGCGGCCGACATCATCGCCGACCTGGACCGGGCGCTCGCCGCGTAGGGGCGGCGGCGCCGCCGGCCCCTGCACCCCCGACAGGGCGCGAGGGCGCCGCCGTCGCGCGCCCGCCCGCGCCGCCTTACAGGAGGCGCATGGCCTCGTGGCGGGATCCGGGCGGCGAGATCTGGGGGACCGTCGGCGCGGTCCTGGCCTGGGCGAGCCTCGTCGTGGTGGTGAGGCCCGGCCGCCCCGAGGCGCGGTTCCACGTGAACAGCGAGACCGAGGTGACGGTGAACGGCCGCCGGGGCCAGCTCCCCGACGTGCGCCCCGGGCAGCGGGTGCGAATCCGCTTCGACATCGTGGGAGACGCCCCCGTCGCCACGGAGATCATCGCCGAGCGGGCGTGACCGCGGGCGCACCGTCAGTTGAGGCGTCCCTTGCTCGACGCGTCGCCGTACCAGTCGAAGGGCCGCCCCTCGAGGCTCACCATCACCGTCTTCGTCTCGAAGTGGTCGTCGAAGGACTCCCACCCGAGCTCCTTTCCCACGCCGGAGGCCTCCACCCCGCCCCAGGGCGAGGCGGGGTCGAGCCGGTGGTGGTCGTTGATCCAGCAGATCCCGAGGCGGAGCCGCGCCGCCACCCGGTGCGCGCGGTGCACGTCGAGCGTGCGTACCCCGCCGGCGAGGCCGTAGGGCGAGTCGTTCGCGATCCGGACGGCGTCGTCCTCTTCGTCGAAGGGGAGGACCACCGTGAAGGGCCCGAAGACCTCCTCGCGGGCGATGCGCATCTCGGGGCGCACGTCGGCGAACACGGTGGGTTCGACGAAGAAGCCGCCGGCGAGGTCCGGCCGCTCGGGGACCTTGCCGCCGGCCACGAGCCGCGCGCCCTCCTCGACGCCGATGCGCACGTACTCGAGGACGCGCCGCTGCTGCCTGGCCGAGATGACCGGACCGATTTGCGTGGCCGGATCCGCCGGGTCCCCGATGCGGATGGCGCGGGCCTTGGCGGCGAGCTTCTCCACGAACTCGCCGTAGATGGTCTTCTGCACGATGTGGCGGCTCGCGCAGACGCAGGTCTGGCCCGCCGCGATGAAGGCGCCGAAGGCGGCGTAGTCCACCGCCTGCTCGACGTCGTAGTCGTCGAAGACCACCACGGGCGACTTCCCGCCCAGCTCGAGCGTCTGGCGGGCGAGGTTCCTGCCGGCGAGGGCGCCCGCGATGCGGCCGGCCTCCGTGCCGCCGGTGAGCACCACCTTGGCGAGGCCGGGGTGCTCGGCCAGCGCCTTGCCGGTGGTGGGCCCGAGCCCCGTCACCACGTTGAAGACGCCGGGCGGGAGCCCCGCCTCCGTGAAGATCGCCGCGAGCCGGAGCGTGGTGAGCGGCGTGTACTCGGAGGGCTTCACCACCGTCGTGCACCCGGAGGCGAACACGGGCCCGAGGCTCTTGCACATGATCATGAGCGGGTGGTTGAAGGGCGTGGCGTTCCCGACGACGCCGATGGGCGTGCGGAGGGTGTAGTCGAGGTAGGGGCCCTCCACCGGGATCACGGCGTCGCGGCGGGCGAGGGCGAGGCCGGCGTTGTAGCGGAAGAAGTCGGGGAGCCGGCCGATCTGCGCGCGGGTCTCGCCGATGGGGCGGCCGTTGTTGCGCGTCTCGAGCTCGTAGAGATCCTCGAGCCGCGCCTCGAGCGCGTCGGCGAGCCGGTTCACGAGCCGCGCCCGCGCCCGCACGGAGAGGCCTCCCCACTCCTTCGACTCGAAGGCGCGCCGCGCGCTCCGCACGGCGGCGTCGACCTCCGCCGCCGAGGCGTGCGCGATGCGCGCGATGGGCTGGCCCGTGGCGGGGTTCAGCACCTCGAGCGTCTCGCCGGAGGCGCCGGGCACCTCGCGCCCGTCGATGAAGAGGCCGCGCGTCGGGATCGAAGGACGGCGCTCCTCCGTGGTCGCTGCTGTGCGGCTCATGCGTCCTCCCGGGGTCCGGTCGAGCCGGCCCGCGCCGGCTCAGGTGACGATCTGCATCCGCGCGAGCGCCCGCGCCACGCGCTTCTGCGCCTCCGCGACGTGCCGGCGGAGCAGGCGTGCGGCCTTGCGTCCCTCGCCCGCCTGCAGCGCGTCGATGATGGCGGCGTGCTGCGCCACGAGCTGGCGCGGATCCTGGCCGCGCAGGGTGGCGAGGCCGAGCGTGACCACCCGCTGCATCTGGTCGATGAGGTCGTTCACCGCCCGCCGCAGGCGCGAGTTGCCGGACAGCTCGGCGAGCTCCCGGTGGAAGGCGGCGTTGTAGGAGGCGAAGCCGAGGGGGTGGCGGGAGGGCTCGAAGCGCCGGAAGCGATCGAGGCCGCGGAGCCGCTCGAGCGGCGCGGACGCCGCCGCCTCGGCGCAGGCGGACTCGAGGATGGCGCGGAGCTGGAACATCTCGAGCGCGTCCCGGATCGACACCGGCGTGACGCGGTAGCCCTGGCGCGGCAGCGTGACGACGAGCCCCTCCTGCTCGAGCCGGAAGAGGGCGTCGCGCACGGGCGACTTGCTCACGCCGAAGCGGGCGGCCAGCTCGGCTTCCCGCAGATCGCTCCCGGGAGGCAGGCGGCAGCTCAGGATCTCGTCGCGGAGCCGCTGGTGCACGTCGACGCGCAGGAGGCGCGGCGGGCTCGGGGCCTGCTGCCGCGCTGCCCTGCTGCTCGATCCCACGAGTGGCACCGACTCCCCCGCGTCGCGATCCGTCGCATTCGTAACATATCAGCGACCGGTGAGGACGCGCCAAGGTACGGCCCATCTTGGTGCATTGAAGGCCTTCGGCGCGGTCCGTAATATTTCAGGTCCATCGCATTCTGCAGCACCTGAAGCTTCACTTCGGAGGCGGACATGCGGGACAAGGGGCTCCTCGCGGCGCTCTTGGTGCTCTCCCTCCTGCCCGGCCCGGCGCGCGCGGCGTCGGCGCCGGTGCGGGTCGGGTTCCTGACGGTGAAGTCCGGAGCGCTCGCCGCCGGCGGGCGCCAGATGGAGGAGGGGCTGACGCTCTTCCTGAAGCAGCGCAACCACGTCATCGCCGGCCGCAAGGTGGAGCTGTTCGTGGCGGACACCGGCGGCCAGCCGGCCATGACGAGGACCAAGGCGCAGGAGCTCGTCGAGCGCAACGCCGTCCAGGTCATCATCGGCCCGCTCGCCGCCTTCGAGGCGCTCGCCATCGACGGATACATCCGCCAGGCGGAGATCCCCGTCATCTCGCCCTCCGCGGCGGCCGAGGACCTCACCCAGCGCAAGCCCAACCCCTGGTTCGTCCGCGCGGTGGGCACCTCGGCGCAGCCCTCCCACGCGCTGGGCGAGTACGCGGCGAAGGAGCTCAAGTACAAGCGCGTCGCCATGATCGCCGACGACTTCGCCTTCGGCCACGAGCTCAGCGCCGGGTTCCAGCGCACCTTCGAGGAGAGCGGCGGTAAGGTCGTCCAGAAGCTCTGGTCGCCGCTCAACGTCGCGGACTACGGCTCCTACGTCGCGCAGATCAGGAAGGACGTGGACGCGGTGTTCGCCGGGTTCGCCGGCGCCAACGGGATGCGCTTCCTCAAGCAGTACGCCGAGTACGGCCTCAAGATCCCGGTGCTCGGAGGCATGACCACCGTGGACGAGGGCATCCTCAAGAACATGGGCGACGAGGCCGTGGGCGTCGTCTCCGCCGGCTGGTACGCCGCCACGAGCAAGGCGCCCGGCAACGCGCCCTTCGTGAAGGCCGTCAACGCGGAGTACGACGCCGATCCCGGCTACTACACCGTGGGCGCCTACGACGCGGCCCTCTTCCTCGAGCAGGCCATGAACGCCGTCGGCGGCAAGATCGAGGACAAGAAGGCCTTCATGGCGGCTCTGCGCAAGGTGCGCCTCTCGGAGGGTCCGCTCGGCGCGGTGTCCCTGGACGACCTCGGCAATCCGGTGATGGACATCTACGTCCGCAAGGTGGAGCGCGTGAACGGGCGCCTGCGGAACACGGTGCTCAAGACCTATCCCGCGGTGAGCCAGTTCTGGAAGGTGCCGCCCAAGGAGTTCCTGGCGGCGCCGGTGTACTCGCGCGACTACCCTCCCGCGAAGAACCTCGAGTAGCGCGAGACGGCGCGGATGAGCTTCTGGCTCCTCCAGACGCTGAACAGCCTCGCGCTGGGGGGCCTCTTCTTCCTCCTGGCCGCGGGCTTCTCGCTCATCTTCGGGCTCATGCGCATCGTGAACCTCTCCCACGGCGCGCTCTTCATGCTGGGCGCGTACGTGGGCCTCTCCGTGCTGCGGGCGGGCGGCGGCTTCGCGCTCGCCGTCCTCGCCGGCGGGGCGGCGGTGATGGTCCTGGGCGGCCTCGTCGAGCGGCTCCTGCTGCGGAGGCTCTCGGGGCGGCCGCTCTCGCAGGTCCTCGTGACGCTCGGCATCGCCTTCATCGTCGCGGACTTCTGCCTCCTCGTCTGGACCGGCGATCCCATCCCGCTCCCCATCCCGCCCCTCCTGCGCGGGAGCGTGCGCATCGGGGAGGTGGCGTTCCCGCTGTACCGGATGGCGGTGGCGGCCATCGCCATCGCCATGGCGGCCGGGCTCTGGCTCGCCGTGGAGCGCACCCGGCTCGGCGCCATGATCCGCGCCGGCGTGGACGACATGCAGATGGCCCGGGGCCTCGGCATCCCGGTGTCGCGACTCTTCACCGGCGTCTTCTGCCTCGGCGCGGCGCTCGCCGGCATGGGCGGCGTCCTGGGCGGCCCCATGCTGTCGGTCTATCCCGGGCTCGACACCGACATGCTCCCCCTGGCCCTCGTCGTCGTGATCCTGGGCGGCGTGGGAAGCCTCCCCGGGGCCATCGTGGGGAGCTTCGTCGTCGGGTTCGTCTACACCTTCGGCCTGGCGCTCCTGCCCAACCTCGCCTACGTCGTCCTCTTCCTGCCGATG
Source organism: Anaeromyxobacter sp. (assembly GCA_036523995.1). GTDB lineage: Bacteria > Myxococcota > Myxococcia > Myxococcales > Anaeromyxobacteraceae > Anaeromyxobacter. The sequence continues at coordinate 980 of DATDDC010000108.1, read as the reverse complement.
GTGGTGGTGCTCGCGCTCCGGCCGCGCGGGCTCTTCGGTCGGGTCACCGCGTGAGGCGGGCCGCCGCCCTCGCGGGGGGCATCCTCCTCCTCGCCGTCCCGCTCGCGCTGGGCGGGAGCTGGTACGTGAACCTGGGGAGCCAGATCCTCATCGCGTCGATCTACGCGCTGAGCCTGAACCTGCTCGTCGGCTACGGCGGGCTCACCTCCCTCGGCCATGCGAGCTGGCTCGGCGTCGCGGCCTACCTCGCGGCCTGGCTCACCACCGCGGGCGGCTTCGGCCACCTCGCCGGCGCTGCGCTCGCCCTCGGCGGCGCCACGCTGCTCGCGGCCGCGTTCGGCCTCGTGGCCCTGCGGGCGAGCGGCCTCGGGTTCGTCATGATCACGCTCGCCATGGGGCAGGTCTTCTGGGGCATCGCCTACCGCTGGGTGAGCCTCACCGGCGGTGACAACGGCCTCGCCGGCGTGACGCGCCCCGCGCCCCTCGGCGTCGGCCTCGAGACCCCCGTCCGCTTCTACCTCTTCACGGCGCTCGTCTTCCTCGCGTGCCTGGCCGCGTTCGCGCGGCTCGTCTCGTCGCCCTTCGGCGCGTGCCTGCGCGGGACGCGCGATCAGCCTCGCCGCATGGCCGCGCTCGGGCACCACGTCTGGCTCGTGCGCTGGATCGCCTTCGTCCAGGCGGGCTTCGGCGGCGCGGTGGCGGGCCTCCTCTACGCCTACTACCACGGCTTCGTGAGCCCCCATGTGCTCTCGCTCACGAGCTCCGCGGAGGTCCTGCTCATGGTGATCGCGGGCGGGAGCGGCACCCTGGCCGGCCCGGTGGTGGGGGCGACGCTCGTGCTCGTGCTGAAGAACGTGGTGAGCGCGTACGTCGAGCGCTGGCTCATGCTGCTGGGCGCGGCGTTCGTGCTCCTCGTGGTGTTCGTGCCGGACGGCATCGTCCCCGGAGTGAAGCAGGCCTGGGCGAGGCGCCGCCCGGGC
>DATDDC010000107.1:0-16933 GCA_036523995.1 Anaeromyxobacter sp. | reverse complement strand
CGGCGGCCTCTCTCGGCGTGGACCTCGCGCCCAAGGTGGTCGTGAAGAAGCTCGAGGAGCCGCCGAAGAGGAAGGGCGGTCAAAAAGTCTCGGACGTGGACGAGCTCTGGAAGAAGCTGCACGAAGAGGCGAAGGTCCTCTAGGCCCGCGCACAACGGAGAGAGATCATGTCCAACGTCCTCATCGTCGCGGAGCAGGCCCAGGGGCACCTCCGCAAGGCCACCCTCCACGCCCTCGCCGCGGGGCGCGAGATCGCGAAGCGGAGCGGCGGGAAGGTCCACGTCGCGCTCCTCGGGAAGGGCGTCGCGGCCCTCGGCGAGGAGCTCGCGAGCTACGGCGCCGACGTCCACGTCGCGGACGCGCCCGTGCTCGAGCACCCCATGGCCGAGGCCTACACGCCCGTCGTGGCCGAGATCGCCAAGGCAACCGGGGCGAGCTTCGTCGGCGCCTCCGCCACCGCCTTCGGGAAGGACCTCCTCCCGCGCGTCGCCGCGCGGCTCGGCGCCGGGATGGCGACCGAGGTGCTGGGCTTCGGCGGGAGCGGCGCAGCGGTCACGTTCCGCCGCCCCATGTGGGCCGGCAACGTCCTCGCCGAGGTCGAGATCGCGACGCCGATGAAGGTCTTCACCGTCCGTGCGACCGAGTTCGCGCCGGCCGCGAAGGAGGGCAAGGGGGCCGTCTCCGCGGCGCCGGTCGCCGTCGACGCGGGAGCGCTCAGGACGCGCTACGTCGGCTTCAAGGAGGTGAAGAGCGCCCGCCCCGAGCTCACCGAGGCGCGCATCGTGGTCTCGGGAGGCCGCGGCACGAAGGGCGACTTCAAGCCCGTCGAGGCGCTCGCCGACGAGATGGGCGCGGCCGTGGGCGCGACGCGGGCGGCCGTCGACGCCGGCTGGGTGCCGAACGACCTTCAGGTGGGCCAGACGGGCAAGGTCGTGGCGCCGGAGCTCTACGTCGCGGCCGGCATCTCGGGCGCCATCCAGCACCTCGCCGGGATGAAGGGCTCGAAGGTCATCGTGGCCGTGAACAAGGACCCGGAGGCGCCCATCTTCCAGATCGCGGACTACGGGCTCGTCGGCGATCTCTTCAAGGTCCTGCCCGAGCTGGCGGCGAAGGTGAAGGGAGCCAAGTGATCGACCCGCGCACGGGCGCGCAGGATCGGTCGAAGAACGGCGACCCCGTGGTTCGTCGTTCGCACGGTCCCCGACCGCCGAGCCACGCGGCTCGCGAATGACGGGCGCCGCCGCGCGCGCGGACGTACTCGAACGACCATGACCGAGGCCGACCTCGCGGACCTGGGCGTCCACCGCATCCCGGTCCCCGTCCCGTTCCCGCAGGCCGGCGGCCCGGTCAACGTCTACCTCATCGAGGAGCGGGGCGGCGGGCTCCTCCTGTGGGACTCCGGGATCGGCTCCGCCGAGGGCACGGCCGCGCTCGAGGAGGGGTTCCGGAGGCACGCGCGCCGCTTCGACGAGGTCCGGCGCATCGTCATCTCCCACGGCCACGTGGACCACTACGGCGCCGCCCGCTTCGTCGAGGAGCGCCACGGCGGCGAGATCCCGGCGTTCGCGCACCCGGCCGACATGCCCAAGATGGCCGAGGGCGGTCCGCGCTGGAAGGACCGGCTCCCGCTCATCGGCGCCTACCTCCTGAAGCTCGGCGTCCCCGCCGAGGTCCTCGCCGCCATCGGCGAGCAGAGCTCGAGGAGCTTCGGCCTGGCGCGCCGGGTGCGCGAGGTCCGCCCCGTCTCCGAGGGCGAGGTCATCGAGACGCGACACCTGAAGCTCCGCGTCCGGCACATGCCCGGCCACACGCCGGGCCTCCTCTGCCTCCACGAGGAGGAGAAGCGGCTCTTCTTCTCCGCGGATCACCTCCTCGAGAAGGTCTCGCCGAACCCGATCCTCGAGCTCGGGCCGAACGGCGAGGAGGGCGTCTTCCGGCCGCTCCTCGCCTACGTCGAGAGCGTGGCCCGCCTGCGCGCCCTCGACGTGGACCTCGTCCTGCCCGGGCACGGCCCGCCCTTCTCCGGGCACCGCGAGGTCATCGACCGCCTCGTCGCCTTCTACGAGAAGCGCCAGGCGCGGATCCGCGAGCTCCTCTCCCAGGGCCCGCGGAGCGCCTGGGAGATCTCTCGCGCCCTCTTCCCGGCCGCGCGCCCGATCGACGCCTTCCTCACCGTCTCCGAGACCATCGCGAACCTCGAGGTGCTCGAGCACCGCGGCGAGGCGAGGCGGGCGCTGGTGGACGGCACATACCGCTTCCGCTAGGAAGCGTCGCCATGCTCGAGCTCCTGACGCAGGCGGAGACCTGGATCTCCCTCGCGACGCTCTCGGCGATGGAGATCGTCCTCGGCATCGACAACATCGTCTTCCTCTCGATCCTCGCCGGACGGCTCCCCAGGGAGCGGCAGCCCAGGGCGCGCCGCGTCGGGCTCGCCTTCGCCCTCGTCACCCGCCTCGCGCTCCTCCTCGGCATCACGTGGGTCATGGGGCTCACCCGCGGGCTCTTCACGCTGCTCGGACGCGAGTGGTCGGGCCGCGACCTGATCCTGCTGGCGGGTGGCCTGTTCCTCCTCGCGAAGGCGACGTTCGAGATCCACGACAAGCTCGAGGTGAAGCACGGGCCCGAGCTCGGGGATGCCGCGAAGCAGCCCTCGTTCTGGGCGGTGATCGCCCAGATCGGCGTGCTCGATGTCGTGTTCTCGCTGGACTCGGTCATCACCGCCGTCGGCATGGCGCAGCACCTCGCCATCATGGTCACCGCGATGATCCTCGCGGTGCTCGTGATGCTCGCGTTCGCCGGGCCCATCGGCGAGTTCGTCGAACGTCACCCCACCATGAAGATGCTCGCGCTGTCCTTCCTCCTCCTCATCGGGGTGATGCTCGTCGCGGAGTCGTTCGGGAAGCACGTCGAGAAGGGCTACATCTACTTCGCCATGGCCTTCGCGTTCGGAGTCGAGCTGCTCAACATGCGGATGAGGAGGGCGCGCGGGGCCCCGGTCGCTCTCCATCGCCGCTTCGAGTCCGACGCCGGAGCGGCGCCGTGAGGCCCTTCGCGACCCCGGCGCGGACCGTCCCGGAGGCGTGACCTCCATGGCCGACCTCGCCCTCCTCGTCCTGACGCTGTTCTGGGGAACGACCTTCTCCCTCGTGAAGGAGGCGCTCCTCGACGCGTCGGTGGGCGTGTTCCTGTCGCTCCGCTTCGGGCTCGCCGCGCTCGTCCTCGGAGGCGTCTGGGCGATCCGGCGGGACCGCGTGGGGAAGGGCTTCGTCCGGCACGGCACCCTCCTCGGCCTCGCCATGCTGGCGGGCTTCTGGCTCCAGACGCTCGGCCTCCGCTACACGACGCCGGCGCGCTCGGGGTTCATCACGGGCCTCTCCGTGCTCATCGTCCCGTTCATCGCGCACTTCGCCCTGAAGCGCCGCGTGCGGCTCGCGAGCTGGGTGGGCGTCCTGCTCGCGGTGACGGGGCTCCTCGTCCTCACGCGGCCCTTCGGCGAGGCGGTGACGGCGGAGGTGCGGCTGGGCGACCTCCTCACCTTCGGCTGCGCGCTCGCCTTCGCCTTCCAGGTGATCTTCACCTCGGAGTGGGCGCCGCGGCACGCCCTCGCCCCCTTCGTCGGGGCGCAGGTGGCGGTCACGCTCGCGGGCTCGCTGCTCTTCATGCTCGTCGAGGGGGCCCGGCTCGCCCCGTCGTCTCCCGCGCGCTTCGCGGGCGTCGTGGCCTTCACCGGGATCTTCATGACGGCGGTGGCGTTCTTCGTCATGAACTGGGGACAGCGCCACACGAGCGCCGTGCGCGCCGCCCTCATCTTCTCGCTCGAGCCGGTCACCGCCGCGCTCTTCAGCGCCTGGTACTGGAGGGAGCCGCTCGGCCCCTTCGAGCTCGCGGGCGGCGGGCTCATCGTGCTCGGCGTGGTGCTCGGGGAGGTGGGCGGGGCGCTGGAGACGCGCACGGCTCCGGTGCCTCCCGCCTGAGCCGGGCATGGCCTCGCCGCCGCGAGCGTTCCGATGGGCGAGTACCCTCACGCCATGCGCCGCCGCCTCCTCGTCCCCGCGCTCGCCCTCTCCCTGGCCTCCTGCCGGACCCTTTCGCCGCCGCCGCCCGAGCCGGCCAGGACGGCGGACCGCGCCCTCGTGGAGCTCGCGCCGGACGCCTTCCCGGCGTTCGCCGACGACCTCGACTTCGCCGGCCTCGAGGACGCCCTGGGACGCTCGGCCGCGTACCTCGCCCGCCTCGCCGCCGCGGATCCGGGGCGGACGCTCGCGTTCGGGAGGGAGCGGGTGCCGATCCAGAGGGTGCAGGCGACGCTGGCGCGCTTCCGGGACCTCGCGCTGGCGCGGCCCTCCCGCGAGGCGCTCCAGGAGGCGCTGCGGAGGGAGTTCCGCGTGTTCCGCTCCGCGGGCGACGGCCGCGGGACGATGCTCGTCACGGGCTACTACCTCCCCGAGCTGAGGGGCTCGCTCGTGCGCGACGCCCAGCACACCGTGCCGCTCCACCGCGCCCCCGACGACCTCGTCGTCGTCCGGGGGAAGGACTTCCCCCAGCTCGACGGCGATCTCGTCGGCCGGGTCGAGGGCGGCCGGCTCGTGCCCTATCCCACCCGCGCCGAGATCTCGGGCGGCGCGCTCGACGGGAAGAGCGCCGAGCTCTGCTTCGTCGACTCCGCCGTGGACGCCTTCTTCGCGGAGATCCAGGGGAGCGGCGTGGTGCGCTTCCCCGACGGAACGTCGCGCGTCGTCACGTACGGCGGGAAGAACGGGCACCGCTACGCCGCGGTCGGCGCGGAGCTCGTCCGGCGCGGCGCCCTCGCGAAGGACGACCTCTCCATGCAGTCCGTCCGGGCCTGGCTCGCCGCGAACCCCGCCGAGGCGCCGGCGCTCCTCGCCCGGAACCCGTCGTACGTGTTCTTCCGCTTCGCCGACGCGCCCACCGGGTCGCTCGGCCTGCCGGTGACGCCCGACCGCACCATCGCCGCCGACGCGCGCGTCTTCCCGAAGGGCGCGCTCGCCTTCCTCGAGGCGGAGCGCCCGCCGGACGCGTCGAGCGCCGCCATGCGTCCCTTCTCGCGGTTCGTCCTCGACCAGGACGCCGGCGGCGTCATCCGCACGTCGGCGCGGGTGGACCTCTACCTCGGGAGCGGCGCGTACGCGGCGAACGCGGCCGGGCGCATGAAGCAGCCGGGCAGGCTCTACTACCTGCTCCTCAGGTAGCGCCGCCGGCGGGCCGAAGGGCCCGCCCGGTCCCCGGGGCTCCACGCTGTCGGGCGAGCGGTGTAGAACCACGCCTGGATGGCGTCCAGGCGCCCGCTCGTCGAGATCGACCGCGGTGAGATCCGCGTGGCGGGGTCGAGCCTGCACCTCGATGCCCGCCGCCGGGTGGAGTGCGCCTTCGTCTCGCACGCCCACGGCGATCACATCGGGCGGCACGATCGCACCATCGCCACCGCGGCGACGCTCGCCCTCATGCGCCACCGCCTGGGCGAGCCGAAGCGGCGGAAGACCGAGGCGCTGCCCGCCTCGCTCCGGGTGCCCTTCGGGCTCGGGGAGCTCACGCTCGAGCTCTTCGCCGCCGGGCACGTCCTCGGCTCCGCGCAGATCCGCGTCACGCGGAACGGCGTCTCGCTCGGCTACACGGGCGATCTCTGCACCGAGCCCACGCACGCGGCCGAGCCGGCGGAGGTGATGCCCTGCGACGTGCTCGTCCTCGAGTCCACCTTCGGCCACCCCCGCTACGTCTTCCCGCCGAAGCGCGAGACCCTGGCGCGCATCGGCCGCTTCGTGGACGACGCGCTCTCCGACGGCGTGACGCCGGTCCTCCTCGGCTATGCGCTCGGGAAGGCGCAGGAAATCCTGAAGTGGCTCTCCGAGAGCGGGTACGAGGCCGCGGCGCACCCCGTGGTCCACGCCGTGAACCGGATCTACGAGGCGCAGGGCGTTCCGCTCCCGAACGTGCGCGCCCTGCCGGCGGAGGGGCCGCGCAAGGGCGAGGTGGTGGTGGCGCCGCCGCACCTGTCGCGGAGCCCGGCCATGCGCGGCGTCCGGCGGCGGAGGACCGCGATCCTCACGGGCTGGGCGGTGGACGGCGCCCGCTTCTTCCGCGCGGACGCGGCGTTCCCGCTCTCCGACCACGCCGACTTCCCCTCGCTCGTCCGCTACGCCCGCGACACCGGCGCCTCGCGCGTCTTCACGGTCCACGGCCACGCCGACGCGCTCGCCCATTCCCTCCGGAAGCAGGGCCTGCGCGCCGAGCCGCTCCGCGAGCACGCGCAGCTCGAGCTGCTCTAGGCCGCCCAGGCCGATTCGATCACCGGGCGAGGCACATTTCGCGAAGCGAAATGTGCCGGCCGGCTCCCTGCGCCTACCTCCCGGTCCCGAAGTGTTATGAAAGGCGGGTGATCACGCTCACCGTCTCCGCCGACGCCGCCGGACAGCGGCTCGACAAGCTCGTGCGGAAGGCGCTCCGCGACGTGCCGCTCTCCCACGTCTACAAGATGTTCCGGACGCGCAAGGTTCGGGTGAACGGCGCGCGCGCCAGGCCCGAGCAGATCGTCGCCGAGGGCGACGCGGTCGTCATCCGCGGGGACGAGGAGCGGCTCCTGGCGCGGCCCGAGCCCGCCGCCCGGCGGGGCGCGGGGGCGCCGGCCGTCGCGCTTCGCGTGCTCCACGAGGACGGGGACGTCCTCGCCGTGGACAAGCCCGCGGGCCTGGCCGCGCACCCGGGCACCGGCATCGAGGGCGCGACGCTCGTGGAGCTGGCTCGCGGCTACCTGGGCGTCCCGGAGGACCTCCCGCCCACGGAGTTCAAGCCGTCGCCGGCGCACCGGCTCGACCGCGACACGTCCGGCGTCGTCCTCGTGGCGAAGACGCGCAAGGCCATGGTCCGGCTCGGCGAGATCTTCACCTCTGGAGAAGGTGTGCGGAAGAGCTACCTCGCGCTCGCCAAGGGGAAGATGCCGCGCGAGGCGGGGACCATCGACCTCCCGCTGTCGGAGCACGAGCAGACGGCGAGGTCGAAGGCGGCGCGCGGCGTGAACTTCCAGGAGGCCGTCACCCGCTGGAAGGTGGTCTCGTCCATGAAGGACGCCTCGCTCCTCGCCGTCACGATCGAGACGGGCCGGACGCACCAGATCCGGCGGCACCTCGAGGCCATCGGCCACCCGGTGGCGGGAGATCGCCGCTACGGCGACTTCGCCTGGAACCGAGGCGCGCGCCAGCGCTGGGGCCTCCGGCGGATGTTTCTCCACGCATGGAAGCTCGAGCTGCCGCACCCCGGGACGGGCGCGCCGCTCCGGCTCGAGGCGCCGCTCCCCGAGGAGCTCCTGGGCGTGCTCTCGCGCATGAACCTCCCGGCGCCCCGCGGGGAGCGCCCGCCGGGAAGGCCGCCCGGGTCGCGAGCGTTGAACTCCGGAGGGGACCGCGCTTAGATTCGCGTGGCCGATGAACGATTTCACAGAGCCCGGGCGAGAGGCGCGAGCGCCGGCGGTCCCGTCCCGCGTGGTCCTGGACGGGATGCCTCCCCGGTCGCGGCTCTCCCGGCGCTTCCTGCGCTGGACGCTCTTCCTCGGCATCGGGGTCGTGAACGCCGCCCTCGTCGCGCTCGTGGCGAGCTACCTCTACTTCTCGCGCGGGCTCCCGGAGATCCCGACGCTCGATCAGTACCGGCCGCCCATCGTCACCGAGATGATCTCGGCGGACGGGCAGATCGCGGGCGAGTTCTTCGAGGAGCGGCGCAAGGTCGTTCCCTACGAGCGCATCCCGAAGAAGCTCGTGCAGGCCTTCGTCGCCTCCGAGGACCAGCACTTCTTCGAGCACGGCGGCGTCGACTGGCTCGGCACGGTGCGCGCGGCGGTGAACACCTTCGTCCTGCGCAGGAAGATCCAGGGCGGCTCCACCGTCACCCAGCAGACCGCCAAGGCCATCCTCATCTCCAGCGAGGGCTTCGAGGCCGGCACGAAGAAGAACCTCGGGCGCAAGGTGCGGGAGTTCATCCTCTCGAAGCGGCTCGAGCGCGCCTTCTCGAAGGAGCAGATCCTCTGGATGTACCTCAACGGCGTGTACCTCGGGCACCACAGCTACGGGGTGCAGGCCGCGGCCGAGAACTACTACCGGAAGAACGTCGAGGACCTGACGCTGGAGGAGGCGGCGCTCATCGCCGGGCTGCCCCAGGCGCCCTCGCGCTACTCGCCATTCTCGCGCCCGGAGCTGGCGAAGGAGCGCCGCCGCTACGTGCTCCGCCGCATGAACGAGGAGGGCATGATCACCGCCGAGGAGCGCGCGCGCGCCTCCGACGCGGAGGTGAAGGTCTTCGGCGTCGACGACGTGTTCCGCGAGACGTCGCCCTTCTACGTGGAGACGGTGCGGCGCCAGATCGTGGACCGCTACGGGAACGACCGGCTCCTGCACGAGGGCCTGCGCGTGGAGATGGCCATGGACCTCGAGAAGCAGCGCGCCGCCCAGGCGGCCATGCTGCGCGGGCTCATGGAGGTGGACCACCGCCAGGGCTACCAGGGTCCCGTCACGAAGGTGAGCGGCGACGAGCGGAAGGCGCTCCAGGCGCGGCTCGCCAAGGCGTGGCCCAAGGGCGAGATCGCGGTCGGCGGCTACGCCGTCGGCATCGCCACGAGGGTGGACGACAAGGCCGGCATCGTCGAGGTCGCGGTCGGCGACAACAAGGGCATCCTGCCCATCGCCGGGATGCGCTGGGCGCGGAGGCCGAACCCGGAGGTCTACTACCCCGACGCCCTCATCGCGCGCCCTTCCACGGCGCTGCACGAGGGCGACGTGGTCCTCCTCCAGCGCGTCACGCGCGACGACCTCGCGAAGCGGGAGCGAGAGCTCGCGAGCGGCAAGCCCAAGGACGTGCCGCAGGCGGACCTCCTCTTCTCGCTCGAGCAGGATCCGAAGCTCCAGGGCGCGCTCGTGTCGGTGGACCCCTGGAGCGGCTACGTCCTCGCCATGGTGGGCGGCTACGACTTCGAGGCCTCCGAGTTCAACCGGGCCTTCCAGGCCTGCCGCCAGCCGGGCTCCGCCTTCAAGCCCGTCGTCTACTCCGCCGCCATCGAGAAGCTCGACTTCACGCCGGCCACCATCCTCACCGACGCGCCGCTCGTCTTCCGCGACGAGGAGAACAGCTGGAAGCCGCAGAACTACGGCGAGGACTTCAAGGGGGACGTGACGCTCCGCACCGCCCTCGTGAACTCGATGAACATCCCCGCCGTGAAGGCGGCGGAGGCGCTCGTCAACAAGTTCGGCATCGGGATCCTGGGCGAGTGGGCGAAGGGGCTCGGCCTCACGACGCCGGTGAAGCCCGAGCTGGGCAGCGCCCTCGGCTCCTCCTGCGTGAGTCTGTGGGAGCTCACGAACGTGTACGCCCTCTTCGCGCGCTACGGCGAGAAGCGGCCCTCCACCTTCGTGAAGCGCGTCATCGATCGCGACGGCGACGTGCTCGAGGACCACTCCGACTGGCGCGATCCCTGGGTGCCGCTCGAGACGCGGCTCGCCGCCGGCTTCGCCGAGGTGACGACGCCCCGCGAGCGCGCCATGGACCCGAAGACCGCCTACATCCTGGTGCGCCTGCTCCGCGAGGTGGCGACGGTGGGCACCGGCGCGCGCGCGGCCGCCCTGGGCAAGCCCGCCGCGGGGAAGACCGGGACCACGAACGACTCCTTCGACACCTGGTTCATGGGCTTCACCCACGACCTCGCCACCGGCGTGTGGCTCGGCTACGACGTGAACCAGACGCCGCTCGGGCGCTACGAGACCGGCGGGCGCGCCGCGCTGCCCATCTGGCTCGACTTCAGCAAGGCCGCGCTCGACGGGCGCCAGCAGCCCGAGTTCGTGGCGCCGGAGGGCATCGTCGAGGTGAAGATCGATCCGCAGACCGGCAAGCCCGTGCCGGAGCAGGGCCGCGGCGTGATGGAGCCGTTCAAGCAGGGCACCCAGCCCGCCCTCGCCGCGGAGACCGAGCGCAAGGTCGACGTGAAGGACCTCTTCATGCAGTGAGGGCCGCTGGGGTAGGATCCTCCGGCCCCCCATGCTCCAGAAGATCGCCACGCTGGGAGTGAAGCGGTCGGTCCTCCTCTCCCTCGCCGTCGCGCTCACGCTCGCCGGCGGCGTCACCGCCTTCGCCGTGAACCGCGAGGTGCGCCGCGCCCTCGAGCGCTCGCTGCGCGAGCGTGGTGAGTCCCATGCGCACATGCTGGCGATGGAGATCGAGCCGCCGCTCGAGGCGGCGGACGACGCGCTCGTGGCGCAGGAGGTCGAGACGATCTGGGACGAGGAGGCGCTCGCCTACATCGTGGTCCTGCGCGCGGACCGCACCGTGGTCGCCCGCAGGCTCGGGCGCAGCCACGCCGGGAGCGTCGAGGACATCGTGGCGGCGCACGCCTCGAGCGGCTTCGCCCCGACGTTCGCGGAGCGCGACGAGGTGGCCTTCACGCGGCCGATCCGGGCCGCCGTGGCGCGCCCGGACGGGAGCCAGGAGGAGCGCACCATCGGGTGGCTCCTCCTCGCCGTCCAGGCGGGCGACGTCAACCGCCAGATCCAGGACGTCCGCAACATGGTGCTCCTCTGGCTCACGGCGGGCGGCCTCGTCCTCGCCGGGCTCGTCTACGTCTTCATGGCGGGGCTCCTCCTCCGCCCCCTCGACCAGATGAGCGCGGTGGCCCGGCGCGTCTCCGACTGCGATCTCACCGCGCGCGCCGGGAAGCTCGGCGACGACGAGCTCGGCACGCTGGCGGAGTCCCTGAACCGCATCGGCGAGAACCTGGCCGTCACCCTGTCGCGCGTGCAGAACGTGACGGGCGGCGTCGCCACGGTCATCGAGCGGCTCTCCAAGACCGGCGCGGCCGTGACCTCCGGCGCCGGCACCGTGTCGGCGCGGGTCCTCGACACCTCCTCGTCCATGGGCCAGATGATCGCCTCGCTGAAGGGCATCGCCGACAACGTGGAGGTCCTCGCCCAGAGCGCGGAGGAGTCGTCGTCCTCGATCCTGGAGATGGCCGCCACGAACGACGAGGTGGCCGAGAACATCCAGGGCCTCGCGGCGAGCGTGGAGGAGACCACCGCCGCCATCGAGCAGATGACCTACTCCATCAAGGAGGTCGCGAAGAACATCGAGGACCTCTCGGCCACCGCCGAGGAGACGAGCTCGTCCATGAACGAGATGGACGTCTCCATCAGCCAGGTGGAGACGAACGCCAACGAGACGGCGAAGCTCTCCGAGCAGGCCCAGCGCGACGCCGAGTCGGGCGCCGAGGCCCTGGGCCGCACCCTCGCCGGCATCGACAAGATCAAGGAGTCCTCCAAGGAGGCGGCGAGCGTCATCGAGGCCCTGGGCAAGAAGATCGCCGCCATCGGCAACATCCTGAACGTCATCGACGACGTGGCGGAGCAGACGAACCTGCTCGCCCTGAACGCCGCCATCCTCGCGGCCCAGTCCGGCGAGCACGGCAAGGGCTTCGCGGTCGTGGCCGACGAGATCAAGGACCTGGCCGAGCGGACCGGCGCCTCCACGAAGGAGATCTCGGAGCTCGTGCGCGGGGTGCAGGAGCAGTCGAAGGCCGCCATCACCTCGATGGACCGCGGCGTCCGCAACGTCGAGGAGGGCGTGCGGCTCGGGCAGGAGACCGAGACGGCGCTGAAGAAGATCCAGGAGTCCTCCCAGAAGTCGACGCACATGGTGAAGGCCATCGCCCGCGCCACCATCGAGCAGGCGCGGGGGTCGAAGCAGGTCACCATGGCCATCAACCGCATCGCCGAGACGGTCCAGCAGATCGCCACCGCCACGGCGGAGCAGGCGCGCGGCTCCGAGCAGATCATGAAGAGCGCCGAGAAGATGAAGGCCATCACGAAGCACGTCGAGCGCTCCTCCCAGGAGCAGTCGCGCGGCTCGAAGCAGATCACGCGCGCCATCGAGTCGATCTCCGAGATGGTCCATCACCTGAACCGGGCCCAGAAGGAGCAGACCAAGGGCTCGGAGCAGGTGATGAGCGCGGTCGTGCAGATCAAGCAGGTGGCGGAGGCGCAGACCGTCTCCGTGCGCGACCTCGAGGAGGCCATCGTCGACCTCGCCTCGCAGGCGGAGGTGCTCCGCGGCGAGGTGAGGAGATTTCGTTTGTAGCGGGGGGACACTCGGTCCCCTCTCGCCTTCGGCGAGGGGACCTCGCGAATATCGTCAGGAGCGCTTCTTGCGGCGGAGGCCGCCGGTGCTCGCGAGGACGCCCGCGAGCGCCTCGAGGTCCCGCCACTCGGCGGGCGAGAGCGGCACCACGGAGAGCCGCCCTTGCCTGAGCAGCGCCGATCCGGCGAAGGCGGGCTCCTGCTTCAGCGCCTCGAGCGGCACCGGCGCCGCCAAGGGCTCCACGGCTCGGACGTCCACGCACACCGTCGCAGAATCTCCCGTGGGATCGGGGTAGGCCGTGCGAACGACCTCCGCGACGCCCATGGCCCGCTTCTCGCCGGAGTGGTAGATGACGGCCCGGTCGCCCGCCTTCATGGCGCGCAGGTTGCCCTGCGCCTGCGGATTCGAGACCCCCGTCCAGGCCGTGGATCGGTCCCTCACGAGGTCGCTCCACGCGTAGGACCCGGGCTCGGTCTTGAGGAGCCAATACGCCATGCGCCCGGAGGTTTAGGCACAGCCGCAGCACCCGGCAACCGGGCGGAGAGGGAGATCGCCGTCCCCCGGCGTGCTATATGGATGATCTCATGTTCGGCCTCGGCTTCGGCGAGATCGTCATCATCGCCATCCTCGCCCTCCTGCTCCTCGGTCCGGACAGGCTTCCGGACGCGGCCAAGGCGCTCGGCAAGGGGCTCCGCGAGATCAAGAAGGCCACCGACGACCTGAAGGACCAGGTCGAGAAGGAGATCAACCTCAAGGAGATCCTGGAGGAGAAGCCGAAGCCGGCGCTCGTGCCGCCCGTATCCGCGAGGCCGATCCCGGGTCCGTCCGGACCGCCCCCCGCCGCCACGGCGGAGAACGTCCCCGGCCTGGAGGTCGCGCTCGCGGAGCCCATCACCGTGGCCGAGGAGTACTCGTCGCCGCCGCAGCCGGCGGCGACGGCCGAGCCGGCAGCGACGACGGCGCCGGCGGCGACGGTCGAGCCCGCTGCGACGGCCGTGCCGGCCGAGCCTGCTGTGACCGCGGCGCCCGCGCAGCCGCCCACGCCTTCCAGCACGCCCGGCGCGCAGAATCCATGACGGCGCCCGCGCCCCAGCTCCCTCCCGCTCCCGCGGAGCCGGAGAACGAGGTGAAGCTCAGCTTCATGGATCACCTGCGCGAGCTGCGGAAGCGGCTCACGCGGTCGCTCCTCGGCGTCGTGGTGGGCATGGCCGTGGTGGGCGGCTTCGTCGAGCCCATCTTCCACCGGCTCATGCAGCCGGTCCTCGACTCGCTCCCCGAGAAGCAGCGGGCGCTCCACTACACGAGCTACATCGAGCCGCTCATGGTGTACCTCAAGGTCGCCCTGTACGGCGGCATCTTCGTGGCGGTGCCCTGGGTGCTCTACCAGCTCTGGCAGTTCATCGCGCCCGGCCTCTACCGCAAGGAGAAGAAGGTGGTGGTGCCGTTCCTCGTGTCGGGGACGACGCTCTTCTACGGCGGCGCGCTCTTCTGCTACTTCATCATCATGCCGGCCGCGTTCCCCGCCATGGCGGCCATCGCGAACGACGCCTCGCTCTCGCCGGTGCTCACCATGAGCGAGCAGCTCTCGCTCGTCCTCGGCATGCTGCTCGGCTTCGGCGTGGTCTTCGAGGTGCCGGTGATCATCGCCTTCCTGGCCATGATCGGCCTCGTCAACTGGCGCTGGCTCGCCAAGTACCGGCGCATCGCCATCGTGGTGAACGTGACCGTCGCCGCCATCATCACGCCCACCGGCGACCCCCTGAACCTCGCCTTCATGGCCGTGCCGCTCATCCTCTTCTACGAGATCGGGATCATCCTCGCGCGCATCCTCGGCAAGAAGTCCTCCCAGGAGACCGCGATGGTGAAGGCGGAGGGATGAGGGCTCTCGACGTCCTCATCGCGCTCTTCGCAGGCTACATGCTGGTACGCCACGCGCCGCGCGCCGCCGCGCTGCTGCGCGGCGAGGCGGAGGGACGCGCCATGGCCATCGTCTCGCTCGTGAACGTGGCGCTCGCCATCGCCCTCATCGCCCTCGCCGTGAAAGGCATCGCCGGGCGGCTTATCTCTCGCTGAGGGAGAATCCATGACCCGCGCCGGACAGAAGGACGTCGTCATCCTCGCCGCGAAGCGGACCCCCTTCGGGACCTTCGGCGGCTCGCTCAAGGACCTCTCCGCGACGGACCTCGGGGTCCACGCCGCGAAGGCCGCCCTGGCGCAGGCGGGCGTGCCCGCGGAGGACTTCGGCCACGTGGTGGTGGGCAACGTGGTCCAGACGAGCGCCGACGCCATCTACCTCGCGCGCCACGTGGGGCTCCGGGCCGGCCTGCCGGAGCGCGTCCCGGCGGTGATCGTGAACCGGCTCTGCGGTTCGGGGTTCGAGGCCCTCGTCCAGGCGGCCATGATCCTCGAGACGGGGCAGGCCGAGGTCGTGCTCGCCGGCGGCACCGAGTCGATGAGCCAGGCGCCGCTCGCCATCCGCGGCACGCGCTGGGGCTTCCCCGTCGGGAAGCCTCCGCCCACGGAGGACGTCCTCTGGTCCGCGCTCACGGACAGCTACGCCGGCATCCCCATGGCGCTCACCGCGGAGAAGCTGGCGGAGCAGCACGACATCGGCCAGGAGGCGGTGGACGAATTCTCGGTCCAGTCGCAGCGCCGCTGGGCCGCCGCGGACGAGGCCGGCCGCTTCAAGGAGGAGCTCGCGCCGCTCGAGGTGAAGGGGAAGAAGGGGCCGGTGCTCTTCGCCAGGGACGAGCACCCCCGGCCGGAAACGACGGTGGAGGCGCTGCGGAAGCTCCCCAAGGTCTTCAAGAAGGACGGCGTCATCCACGCCGGGGCCGCGAGCGGCATCGCCGACGGCGCGGGCATGTTCGTCGTGGCCACGCGCGAGTACGCGGAGCGGCGCGGCAAGGAGCCGTTGGCGCGCATCGTGAACTGGGGGCACGCGGGGGTGGATCCGACGGTGATGGGGATCGGTCCCGTGCCGGCGGTGCGGAACGCGCTCTCTCGCGCCGGCGCCAAGCTCTCCGACTTCGACCTCTTCGAGGTGAACGAGGCGTTCGCCCCGCAGTACCTCGCGGTGGAGAAGGAGCTCGGCCTGCCGCGCGACCGGACCAACGTCGACGGCGGCGCCATCGCGCTCGGGCACCCCCTGGCCGCGAGCGGCGCCCGCATCACCATGCACCTCGCCTACGAGCTGAGGCGCAGGCGGGCGCGCCGCGCCATCGGCGCCGCCTGCATCGGAGGCGGCCAGGGCGTCGCGGTGGTGCTCGAGATCCCTTGAGCTTGCCGCTCGGCAGCGGCGAGGCTAGGGTGTCGAGCCGTCGCAGTCACGGCGGAGGTCCCCGGATGGTGAGCTTCACGGGAGTGAAGGTCTTCTCGACGACGCTCGCGCGCGACCGGGAGGCCATGGGCGACACCATCGGACGGTGGCTCGCCGAGCACCCCGGCCTCGAGGTCGTGGATCGGCTCGTCACCCAGAGCTCGGATCGCGAGTTTCACTGCCTGACGATCACGCTCTTCTACCGCGAGCGGAAGGCGAGCTAGGGCATCGTGGCGCGGCGGCGAACGGACCTGGGGAGCTTCTTCACCTTCGGGGGACGCGTCCCCACGACCGTGGGCGTCCTCCTCGCGCTCCTCGTCCTGGGCACGGTGTGGGGGGCGCTCGACCGGAGGATCCCCGACGCCGCGGCGCTCGGGCCCGAGTCGATCGTGCGGGGAGAGGTGTGGAGGCTCGTCACCTGGCCCTTCGTCGAGACGAACGTCCTCGGCCTCCTCTTCGGCGGCTACATGCTGTTCTGGCTCGGGCAGCAGCTGTCCTACGCCTGGAGCGAGCGGCGGTTCCTCTCCCGCTTCCTCGTCTACACTTTGGGTGCAGGCCTCGGGACGACGCTCCTCTCCCGCGTCTGGGAGGACGCGTCCGTCCCGCACCTCGGGGTCTGGCCCGTCGTGGTCGGCCTCCTCGTCGCGTGGGCCATGCTCTTCCCCGACCGGCAGATGAACTGGTTCGGCATCCTGCCCATGACGGGGAAGACGGTCGCCTGGATCACGGTCGGCCTCACCGTCCTCTCCGGCCTCTTCGCCGGAGGGGCCCGCGGGCTCGCCAGGGTCCTCCCCCACCTCATCGCCATCGGGATCGCGTGGATGCAGGCGCGCGGCTTCGGGGGACGGCGGTTCGGCCGGCAGGCGCGCCAGTGGTGGGCGGACCGCGAGATGCGCCGGCGCTCGAAGCACCTCAAGGTGGTCCGCAAGAACGGCTCGGGCGATCGGTCGAAGTGGATGAACTGAGGGCGTCGCCATGGAGGCGATGGCCGGTTTCCGAGGCCGGCACCCTCACCGGCGCGTGCGCGCCGTCGGCCCGCCGGGCTCTAGCTGACCGACACCTGCCGCACCGCGGAGCGGTACACCCAGATCCGCCCGGTGTTGGTCCTCGTGTCCACCGGGATCATGAAGAAGCCGACGCCCTCGTCGCGGTAGTCCGGGCTGAAGCCGGCCACCTGCCGGCCGTCGCGGAAGGTGACCCTGACCTTCTTCCCCTCGGGCGGGGGCGCCTTCTCCCCCGGCGCCAGCATGAAGAAGATGGCCTTCACCTTGTCCGACGGAACGGCCTCGGGGGCGGCGCCTGGCAGAGGCGCGAGGCCCAGGCTCCCCGCGTCGAGGTCGACGTCCTCGAGGACGCCGCGCTTCACCTGGCCTTCGAGGGTGTGCACGACCACCCGGTGCGCCCCCGCGACGTGCCACGCGGACGCGGGCTCCGGGGTGAGGAACGGCGGCGGGGGCTCCTCCGCGGCCGGCGGGGGCGGCGCGATCGCGGCGG